>JAKIXL010000068.1 GCA_022709105.1 Thermoplasmatota archaeon
CCGTCCTCCTCAGGTCGATGACCCTGGCGGTAGATGCAATGGTCGAACTGGGCATCTTCAAGGAGGCGACCATGGTGCAGGTGGGCCGGTCCCATCCCCTCGCTGGCAGCATCATGTTCAAGCCAATCGACCCGGTGTTCATCATCGTCGGGGAGGTGAGCTGATGCTCATCGGCGTTGGCCTCGGACCGGGGGACAAGGAGCTTCTGACCTTGAAGGCCGTCCGCCTGCTCCGAACGGCGGACAAGGTGTTCGTCCCGGGAAAGATGGCCAGGGAACTGGTCAGGGACTATTGCGACCCCGTGGTGCTGGAGTTCCCGATGGTGAACGACGAGGACGTCATCGAGAAGGCCCTGGAGCGCAACGCCGAGGTCATCGCCCCGGTCGCCATCCAGGGAATGGCGGTCCTGGCGATCCTAGGGGACCCTAACTTCTACTCGACCTTCTCCAGGCAGTGCGAGGTGCTTAAAAGAAGGTACCCGGAGGTAGAGATGGCGGTAGAGCCGGGCATAAGCTCCATCACCGCGTTCGCTTCCCGCCTGCGGATGCCGGTGAACTCGGGCTTCACGGTCACCGACGGTTCGGACAACGAGTGCCTGGTGTTGCTGAAGGTCCGCTCTCCCCGCAAGACCATGGCCCAGCTCCGCTCCTCCGGATATACAAGGTTCCATCTGGTGGAGAGGATGTTCCTGGACAATGAGAAGGTGTACGACGAGGAGAGTATGCCGGAAAGCAGCGATTATATGAGCGTCATGTTCGCCCGGAGGCAATGAGATGGGCTTGCCGACGGTGTGGTTCGTGGGCGCTGGTCCCGGAGATCCCGATCTCATCACCTTGAAGGGGAACGAGCTTCTAACCACCGCTGACGTCCTCATCTATGCCGGCTCACTGGTAAACCCTTTGCTGGTCGAGCGTTCCTCGGCCCTGGTGAAGCTGGACAGCTGGGGAATGAACATCGAGAGCATGGTCTCGATCATGGTCGATGCCGCCCTCGCCGGAAAGAAGGTGGTCCGGCTCCACAGCGGCGATCCCTCGCTGTATGGGTCCATTGTCGAGCAGATCGTCGAGATAGAGCGGCATGGCGTGGAAGTGCAGATCGTTCCAGGAGTGAGCTCTCTGTTCGCGGCGTCCGCAGCGCTGAAGACCCAGTATACCCTGAAAGGAGTGTCGGAAACCCTCATCGTCACCAGACCGGCGGGGGATACCCTTGAGGAGGACGATATTGCTCGCCTGTCCGAATCTGGCGCGTCCATGGTGATATTCCTGGGCACGGACAAGCTGCCGGCCATCGTGGACAAGCTGCGATGCCCTCGGGAAACACCGGCCGCGGTCATCTACCACGCCTCATGGCCGGACCAGAAGATCGTGCGCGGATGCGTCGGTGACATAGCCCGGAAGGCCTCCGAGGCCGGCATCCATAAGACCGCCCTCATAGTGATAGGCGATATCGTGGAACCGATGGAGCGCTATCATCGTTCGGTGCTGTACTCATGAACATCGCGATCATCCATTCCGGACATGGGGAACAGGCGGCCGCCCTGGCGGATTGGCTGGGGGGAGAGGTCGTCGGCTATTCCGAACGGGCGTTCGAGGAAGCCTTCCGTGACCGGGACGGCATCGTGGCGGTCATGGCCCTGGGGATCGTGGTAAGGAAGATCGCTCCACTTCTCAGGGACAAGTGGACGGACCCCCCGGTCATTGCTGTCACTCCGGATCTGAGGTTCTGCGTGCCCTTGCTCGGGGGGCACCATGGGGCCAACGAACTGGCCCGCCGGCTGTCGAACAAGGGCATTATTCCGGTCATATCGACCGCCACGGACGTTCTGGGGAAGGATTCGGTCGAGGGGATCGCCACCCGGAACGATATGGAGGTCATCAACAAGAGCTCGACCGTGACGGTCAACAAGGCATTCCTGCAAGGCGATGTGCCAGTATACCGCGTGGATGGTCCAGCGGTGGTGATGGTGTCGCCCGGCGTGTCCGTTCTGGCGGTGAAGGGCGAGTTCATCGTGGGCATCGGTTGCAACAGGGGCACTACGGCGGAAGAGATCGCCCGAGCGGTCAAAGATGCGCTGCGCGAGGCGGATATAGAACCGCGCGAGGTGCTGGCGTTCTCCTCGACCGTCAAGAAATGGGATGAGGGGGGTCTGCTGGAGGCGGTCCGGGACCTGAACGGGCCGCTCTTCCTGGTCGATGACGAGACCATCAATTCCCAAAAAGGGACCTCGCCCTCGAAGGCGACGATGATCGGACTCGTGGGTGTGGCCGAGCCATCCGCCCTCGCGCTCTCAAAAAGGAAGGAGATAGTCATGAAAAGGAGGACCTACGGAAATGTCACCGTTGCCATCGCCAGATGAGCCCAAGGGCCGGTTGTCGGTAGTAAGCATCGGACCGGGCGACCTTGATAATCTAACGCCCTTGGCGCGCAAGACCATCGAGGGATCGGACATCGTGATCGGCAACCGGTTCTATCTGGACCAGATGCGTCCGCTGCTGGACGGGAAGAGGGTCATCTTCTCCCATATGGGCAAGGAGGTCGAGCGGGCCAAGGAGGCCGTGAGTTTGGCAAGGGATGAACGGGTGGCGATGGTCAGCGGAGGAGACGCGGGGGTCTACGGCATGGCCAGCATCGTGCTCGAGGTCGCTCAGCGCGAGGCTCCGGGACTGGACGTCAAGATCGTGCCGGGGGTCACGGCCGCCACCGCCGCCGCGTCGGTACTCGGCTCGCCGCTCTCCGGGGACTTCCTGGTCATCTCGCTCAGCGATCTCCTTACTCCATGGGAGGTCATCGAGCGGCGCCTTGACCTTGGATTCCAGTTGGGAATACCTATAGCGCTGTACAACCCCCGCAGCCACAATCGTCCCGGCAACCTGAGGAAGGCACTGGAGATCGGATTGCGCCATGCCCGCCCGGAGACCCCGGTGGGGATAGTCAGGAACGCTTACCGCGGGGATGGCGAAAGCCATGAGGTCACCGACCTGAGGTCGCTGTTCGAGAACGACAGCATGGTCGACATGCATTCGATGGTCATAATCGGGGGCGAGACCTCGGCCCTGCTCAAGGAGGGAGATAATGTCAGAGGGATCATCACGCCTAGGGGCTACCACCGCAAGTACGTATACTGATCTGGGAGCGGACACCGCCGAAGGGTTCAGCATCTCCTGCCGCAGCCGGCTGCTTGCAAGGGATGTTGTGGGCGACCTAACGGTGGAGGACAGAATACGGCAGCGTTGCTCCATCGCTGTCGGGGACTTTGACATGGCCGGCCTCATGCGGTTCGTGGGCCGACCGGTGAAGGCCGGCCTCGACGCTCTGGCGGCCGGAGCGCCGATCGTTGCCGACATACGAATGGTCCAGGTCGGGGTCCAGAAGAAAGGGCACCGGTCCAAGGTGGATTGCCTGCTGGACCATGGCGCCGATATAGCGGCAGCCAAAGGGATCACCAGGACCAGCGCGGGCATGCTCGCCATGGGGAGCGAGCTTAACGGGACCATAGTTGTCATCGGCAACGCCCCTTCCTGCCTCCTTTCGCTTTGCCACCTTATCGAGGAGGGAGCGCGCCCCGCCCTGGTCATAGGCTGCCCGGTAGGTTTCGTCAACGCCGCGGAATCCAAGGAGGCCCTGAGGAAGCTCGACGTTCCCTCGGTCTCGACCGAGGGCACCAGGGGAGGATCGCCGGTGGCGGTGGCGGCGATCAACGAGATAATAACCATGTTCGCGGAGAAAGGAGCATGATCGATCCGGTGTCCGGGTTCGCCTATCCCGAAGAGTGGGCGTTCCGTTGCGAGGACCCGTCGATGCTGGCCCTGGCCCAAAGCGGGCTGGGCGTCCTGACATCCAGCGGCAGGGTGCTGAGGCGTGGACATACCACCGGAACTACCGCGGCGGCGGCCTGCAAGGCGGCCGTTGAGTCCCTGGGCTCGCACGACCTGAGAGCGGTGGAGGTCATCACCGCCTGCGGCATCACCGTTGAGGTCGAGGTCGCTGCCAGCTATGGAAGCTCGGCATGTTTCAAGTACTCGGGAGATTACCCCGGCGATGCCACCGCGGGTCTGGAGCTCAGGGCCATGTTCATCAGGTTCCAGAGCACGGCCGAGGTGGACGCCGGGCCGGGGATAGGCAGATGGGACCATGATACTCCGAGATATCGCAGGGGCGAGCCGGCCATAAGCACAACGGCCATGGATTGCATTTTGTCCTCGATCACCGCCGCTTGCCGCGCCCGGGGGCAGGAAGGGGCGCTTGTCTACCTTGAGGCGCCGGAAGGTGAGAAGGTGGCCGTCAGAACCTTGAACCCTCGGGTGGGAGTGATGGGCGGCGTGTCGGTGCTGGGGTCCACTGGAATGGTGGAGCCTTGGGACGATCATCTCGGCCAGGATGCCGTTGAAAGAGCGCGGCGAGCGGATAGGGCGGTCATCACCACCGGGAGGGTGGGCCTTAGGCACGCGCGGCTCCAATACCCTGATAGGGAGGTGGTCCTGGTAGGCGCGAACATCAAGAGAGCGCTGGATTCCCGGGAGGATGGCCTTATCCTCTTCGGCCTTCCCGCCCTAATCATCAAGTTCATAGAGCCTTCTGTCCTTACGGGACGAGGGTTCCGGACGATAGAGGACCTGGTCATGTCGGAGGAGGGCCCTTCCGTGGTCCAGGCGGCGGTGCGGAAGTTCAAATCCATGTACCCCGGGCACGGCATCGCCATCATTGACCGGTCCGGACGGGTGATGGAGGCCGCGACATGATCGTGGTGGGAGTAGGTTGCGGACCTGGCATGCTGACCGTGGATGCCATAGACCGCCTGCGTGCCGCCACCAAGGTCTTCGGTTCCGAACGTGCCATCGCCATCGCCCGCCCCTTCATCCCTGCGTCCTGCCAGGTGAACAGGATAACCAACTACTCCACGCTTGGCGATTTGCCCGACGATGCCGTGCTATTGTCCACCGGAGACCCCATGCTCGCCGGATTGGGCCACCTGGGAACGGAGGTCGTTCCCGGAATATCATCGATGCAATGTGCATTCTCCCGCCTCCGCCTGCCGCTGGCCAAGGCGGTCGTGGTGGATGCCCATGGGAAGGACGAGAAGACGGCCAGGCATGAGATCGCTGATGAGCTAGCCAGAGGCCGCATACCTTACGTGCTTACCGGGCCAGGCTTCGACCTCGACGCCCTGGCCTCGTTCATCGCTGACAAGGACCATGAATGCACCGTGATCGTTCTGGAGAACCTAGGCTACCCTAATGAGTCCATCTCCTTCGGCACCGCCCGCAGGCCGCCTTCTGTCTCATCCCGCCTGTTCTCCCTCGTACTGATCAGGGAGCCGTGATCTCGTGCTCCGGCCAAGGCTCATGCTCGCCGGGGAAAGGAGCGGTACAGGGAAGTCCACCATCACCATCGGAACGCTCTTGGCCCTGAAGGCAAGAGGGCTTGCGGTCCAGCCGTTCAAATCCGGCCCGGACTTCCTGGACCCCATGCACCATACAAAGGCCGCCGGAAGGGCGTCCCGCAACCTGGACACGTGGATGTTTCCGGATTGGGTGTCCGTTTCGTTCCAGGCAGCGTCAGAGGGCGCGGACGTCAGCGTCGTGGAGGGGGCGATGGGCCTGTACGACGGTCTGGACGGAAGGAACGAGGTGGGAAGCTCCGCCCACCTGGCGAAGGCCCTCGGTTGCCCGGTTATACTGGTGCTGGACGCGGCCTCCGCGGCAAGGAGCGTGGCAGCGGTCGCCAAAGGCTTCAGCTCCTTCGACCCCGCGGTCGACCTCCGGGGGGTCATATTCAATCGGGTGGCCGGGCCGCGTCACCTGCAGATGCTCGAGGAGGCCATCGAAGGGTCTGGCCTGGTGAGCCTGGGGGGGATACCCAAGAACAAGGGGATCGGTCTGGAGAGCAGGCATCTGGGCCTCGTACCGGCGGGTGAGATGGACAACGTCCAGAGGTACGAGGTCATCAGGGAGACGGTGGAGGACAACCTGGACCTCGACCTCCTGGTCAGCATCGCTACCGAATCCCCAGATTGGGAGACGACGGAGGGGCCGCCCATTGAGAGAATAGGCGATTTCAAACTGGGGGTGGCAAGGGATGCTGCCTTCAACTTCTACTATGAGGACAACCTAGACATCCTGAGGTCCTTGGGAGCCGATATAGTGGAGTTCTCCCCGTTGGCGGGCGACCTGCCGGACGCTGACGGCTATTATATCGGCGGGGGTTACCCCGAACTTCACCTGGACGCGCTGGAATCGAACGCCCCTATGCGCGAGTCGCTGCTTAGGAGAGCAAAGGAAGGAACGCCTGTTTACGCGGAGTGCGGTGGACTGATGTACCTGTGCCGGTCTGTGAGAGGCCTCGGCGGCGAGGTCAGGAAGATGGTCGGTGTCTTCGATGCCGAGGTGGAGATGACCTCGAAGCTGCAGGCGCTAGGCTACGTGGAGGCACGCTTCACCAAGGATTGCTTACTTTCAACTGCCGGAGGCAGGACAAGGGGCCATGTGTTCCACTATTCCAGGATAATCTCGCACCGCCAGGACATGTGCTATGAGCTGTCGAGGCCCAAGGGGGCCGATGGGTCGATGGACGGCATGATCAGGAAGGCAGCCATGGCCTCATACATGCACCTCCACTTCGGAAGCGACCTGGACCTTGCGCGGAACATGTCCCGGACATGCCTCGGAGAGGTCTATTGACGTCGGGGGCGCTAGGCAGGGATCGGAACGGAGCCCTGCTAACGGCACAAAGGGACCATGGCCTCGAGCAGAGCATGGAAGGTCGCGCTGGCAGGAACGGCATGGACATGTACGCCCATCCGCTCCAGGTTCCTCCTGGTCGGTCCGCCCATCGCCCCCACCACCCGAGAGTTCAGCATGCCGATGATCCTCTCTCTGGGGGCCACCATCTCCGCGGCCTCGATGAACGACGCTGCCGAGAGCGAGGAGGAGAACGCGAAGGCATCGATCCTCCCGGCCAAGCTCTCCTCCACCAGATGCCGGACTTCCGAGGCGAGGGGGTCGGGCACCAGGTTATAGAGCACTATCTCGGTCACGTCCGCCCCGGCCTCGGCCAGCCCATCGAAAAGGATACGCTCCCCATGCGAGGAGCGTAGCAGGTACACTCGCTTTCCCGACAGCTCGCACGCCATCTGCCGCACCAGGCCCTCGGAGGAGTACTCTTCGGGGATGGCATCGACGCCGATACCGTGGGCCCTCATCGCCTTTGCCGTGAGAGGACCGATGGCTATGCGCCAGGTCCGGGAAAGCAGGTCCCCGGCGTCCTCCCCCCGCCTCGAAAGCATCTTGGTCAGGGCCTCAACGCCGGTGGAGCTCGCCAGTACGACCACGTCAACCTCGCCCTTCTTGGCGGATCTTACGAACGAATCGATCTCCGGCCCGTCGTTGGCCTCGATCCTGAGGGGAGAGGCGGCCACAACATCGAACCCCATCTCCCTGGCCAACTGAGCGGAGGCTTCCAGCTTGTCCGCCGGGCGCATCACCGCAAGCCTCATTGGAGATCACCCAGTATCCCGCGCAGCGTAGCCACGCCCC
>JAKIXL010000069.1 GCA_022709105.1 Thermoplasmatota archaeon
CACCGAATAGCCCGCCGGTCCCGAAGTTCAAGTAGCCAGTGGTCGGGGAGGTCCCGTTTATCCAACCCTCCCCAGGAGGGGTAGCAAAGCCCAGGCCCAGTAGCTTATCCAAGAATGCCCATAATAGGACCCAACCTAAGGCCAGACGGATGGCCACCCAGGCCCAGATGTCACGTTCATGCCCGATCAGAGATTTCTTTGGGAACATGTTCATTGTTCATATCCGGCCCTAGATATATGTTCCAATGGCCGCTTCGTTCTTTTCGAGCCGCATCTAACAATTCGATGCCGGATCGTGGGGAAAGGATGCTCCCCGCCGGCCGATCAGCAGGACGGCCGCTGGATGAGAAGCAAGGTAGCTCCAGGCCATAGTCCATCGCAAAGGCGCCTGCGAAGGCATGTCGATCTGCCATTACCACACCTTGCAGCTTCTGAGGGCCGGTTGGAACAGGCCCGATCACTCCTCTCCTCGCATGAAAGGCCTCCGTCCGGCCAGCATCATGATCGGACAAAGAAATTTCCGCAGGACCGTTCATCGAAGCCAGTTGTCCTCTATTGAATAAGGATCACTGTCTCCTTCCGTAATGGTCCACATGGAAAAGCTCCTCCGGGGGTTTCCTGAGGCGGGCGTCAGGGTCCTCATCGGGATAGCCCAACGTCAAGCAGGCCATGATCTCCTTGTTCGGCGGCACCTTGAGCAGAGATCCCACCTGGACCTTATCGAAAGCTCCGATCCAGCATGTGCCGAGACCCTTCTCATGCGCCGCCAGGGTGATATGGTCGAGCATAATGGCGGCATCTACCCGGCTCCATCTTTGAGAGGGGTCCTCGATAGCCACCAGGAAGGCGGAGCAATCGCCGATGAACTTCTGGTTCTTGCAGAGCGGCACGAGTTCCGCCTTCAGCCCCGGGTCCTTGACCACTATCATCTCCCAAGCTTGACGATTGGCGGCCGAGGGGGCCAGACGGGCAGCCTCCAGTATGTCCCTGAGGGTCCCGTCAGGTATCTCTTTCCTCTTATACCTGCGAACGCTTCTCCTGGTCCGGATCGCTGTGCCCACGTCCATTCACTTTCCTCGAACACAGGGGATTGGCGTCGAGGCTAGAAATAGTTGAGTGAACAGCCCCTCCCTTGCGGGCAGGCATTCATATCTCATTCGATCGGTTTGCTGGGCCTATTATAAGGCCAGTAGGGGTCGTTTGCCCACGGGCGTTCGTTCCGGTCGTTCCGACCACGCCATCCGTGAGCCACGATCGAGGACCACTGATGAAAAGGCACGGACATGGGCCCCTTGGGTCCGCAAGGACGGTAGCCAGCTCTCTGGAAAAGCGTTTCTAGCGCTATCTCTTAACAAACCGTTCATCGGACGCGGCCTCTCGGTCAATATAACATCGCATTGGTCACATTATCCCCGGCATCATTATTCCAGGGACCGCCGCCCCGACCCTTTACCATTTAACGGCCACGCGCTACGATATCACCCCGCTTCTCGCGTTCGTTCGTAAACCTCACCTCGTAGAAGCGATTCGGCCGGCAGCTCGGTCCATTTAATTCTCATATCTGATGGCCCGGGAGGCCTCGATCTACTGGCCATCACTGTTTACGGCATAGATCCCCCCAGTACCGACACCTGTCACCGCAAGCCTGTCGAAGAGGTCAAGCATCTCAGCTCCCTTGCTGTCATCGATGATCAACAGCACAGAACCACTTCCCCGAGCGATCTTGGGGAACGGCCACACCACTATTTATGCCGTTGGCGGCACGGCGCGGTCGGATGTGGATGCCACCCCCCTCGCTATGGTGGAGGTAGCGAACCTGGCATAACTGGGCAGCGGTCTTGGCCCGGACCACTATTGGACGCGGGCCAATAAAGGTCCGATGGCTCGGACCGCAGATGGCCCGCTCCGCGGCCTCTTCCTTTCCGCTCTTGGAGGGCCGTTGGCTTCGAGAACGGACGATGCACCTTGTATTGGAAGGCGTTGGAACGAACGCCCCGGGTGCCGCGATCGGTCCCCTTTCCCGGATAAGGTGGAGCGCTCACAGCTTGGCACGGCCCTGCACCCCATTTCAACGAGGCCGGGAAAGTTGCTGTTGGCCCAGCGGTGCATCTCCAACGCAAACGGAGATCTCCGCCCTTTCTCGTTAGTGAGGCAAAGACGGAACTTGTGAACGAGCACGGTTTCCGTCTTCATCAGGTCATGAAAGAACGTTCGATGGGGGAACGAGAGCGGTTTCCGATAAGCTCTCGCCCCCATCCCCGCTGTGGCGGGCGCCTGCATCTCTAAAAAGGTGAATGGGGGCAAGGGTCCGGATCACTCCTGAGGAACGCCGTTCTTGAAGGTCACCACGCTCTGTGGGAAAGGTATCTCGATTCCTTCCTTGTTGAAGCGGTCGTAAACCGCCTGCCGGACCTCAGAGGCCACCCTCCACATGTTCTTGATGTCCACCCAGTACCATAGCTTGTAGTCGACCGAGGAGGCGCTGAACCTTGCCAGGCGGACGTACGGCATCTGACCATCTTCCTTGATGACGTCCGGATGCTCCATCGCCACGTCCAGAAGGGACCTTTTAACCTTGTTCAGATCGGTGCCGTAGGCAACGCCGATCTCGCAGCTCATGGAGCGATGGCGGTCCGGTCTCGAGTAGTTAACGACCTTCTTGTTGACCATGTCATTGTTCGGCACTATGATGATCTCATGATCACCAGTGTTGTACATGGTCGTGGAACGGAGGCCTATCTTTCTCACCTCGCAGACGTCACCGGACTCCAGCTCGATCAGGTCTCCCACCTTGAACGGGCGATCGAGCAGGAGCTGCAGTCCAGCGAAGAGGTTCCCCAAGGTCTGCTGCACGGCGAAGGCTACAACAAGTCCGATGACCCCCATGCCGGCTATCAGCAGCGTGACGTTTATGCCCAGTATACTGAGGACGGTCACAAGTCCGATAGAGGGTATGATCATTACGCCTGCCTTCTGAAGAAGGGGCACCAACACATCATCGATCTCCGTGTCGGTCTTGGCCGACCACTTCTGGGCGTAGAAGATAACCACCCGGTCGAAGATACGGTATGCGGTGTAGGCGATGATGAGGACCACCCCCACCTCGTAAATCTGCATGATAGTGAAGTGCAGCGTCTGAGATATGTCCAGGATGGCGAGGGAGTCCACCAGGCCAAAGGAGATGATCAGGGCGAAGATAGGCATCCTGGTGATCTCCAGTATCCGATCGTCAAGATCGGTCCTGGTCTTCCTGGTGAACTTATGGATGATGGGGTCGATGACGAAGTAGATCGCCGCGGCGATCAGGACCCACATTAGTATAGTGAGAACGAACGACCATTCCACGGAGTTGAACGGGGCCGGCAATGTGTTCTCCCAGGTCCCGAAGATCCGGTTGCCGCTGGACTCGAACATCGCAATAACGTGAACATGCACGGTCTTGGAGACGAGCTGTACCTGCTCAGGGGCGTCCATGCGGGTGAAGGTGAGGTTCACGTACACCGGAAAATCGACGGACGACGCGGTCCTGTCCGCGGAAACGGTCAGGACGATCTCTCCGCTCTGCCCAGGGGCCAGAGTGCTGTAATTATGGTTCATGCTCAGAGCGATATTGTGCGGATATGCCCCTGAACCATCCAGCCCCATTGCCGCGGCGGCCTGTACCAAATAAGGTCCGGTGTCGTTATTATAGATCACCCAGGTGAAGCTCACAGACTCCGATGCGTCCTCGATCTTGTCATAGCCATCGCTCATCTCCAGGACGTTGACGCCCTCGGCCGCGACCGAGGGGGCGAGAAGGACTGCGATGAGGACCACAGAAAGGGAGGAAAGGACCAAGCTCTCTCTCATTGTCTGGGCGGAACGGTTTTTGCTTAATTAATCTTCCCTGAAAATCGGGGAGAAGGATATTTATCCGATCCCTGATTGACCGCCATCATGGACTGGATGCCCCTCCTCAAGGTCTCCATATCTCTCGCCGCCCTGACGCTGGCAGCCCGATCGGATTGGAGGACAAGAGAGGCCTCTGACGCCTATTGGATGGTAATCGGGGGAGCGGGCATGGTGCTGATAGCCGCCCAGATGGTCATGGACGGGGCAGACCTCACCTACTTGGCGATCCTCGTGCCCATAGCGATATTCTTCGTCGACATATTCTGGGAGCGCAGGGGGATGTTCGAGGACGGAATAAACGTAGCTCCACTGGCACTTTACGCCGCCGGCCTTGCCATACTTGGATGGATGGTCTACCAATTCCATTCCGAACTATACTTCTGGCAGCTGATGATGGTGCCCATAATGTTCCTGGCGCTGATCCTGCTGTATCAGTTCGATGTCATTAAGGGCGGGGCCGATGCCAAGGCATTGATCGCGCTTGCCATAATGTTCCCGACCTATCCCCAGATAGGTCCTCTACCGCTGATCGCCATCCCCTTCGAGACCGCTCAGTTCGTGCTACCGTTCCCGATGCTGGTCCTGTTCAACGCGGCCATCCTGACCCTCGCGGTGCCGGTGGCGATGATGGCTATCAACATCTCCAGGCGGCAGTTCAGGTTCCCCGCCATGGCCTTCGGGTACGTCATGCCCTTGGCGGAGGCCAGGAAAAAGCACGTGTGGCCGATGGAACGCGTTGAGAACGGCGAAAGGAAGTTCAGCGTCTTCCCCGGGCCGTCGGAGGACACCGCCGCCGACCTCGACAGATTGGCGGAGCTTGGGTCCAAGGAGGTCTGGGTAACTCCCAAGATACCGTTCCTTATCCCTATCGCCGCCTCCCTGGCGTTCTCGGTCGTGGTCGGCATCATAATCTTCCTGTTCCTGAGCTGATATAACATATCGATCTCAGAGCACAGAGGCCGCACAGAGACGCTTGCGACCTAGAGGGACATGCCGCTCCTCAGCGTGGTCCCCGTCCCTTCAACCCGGCAAGCGCCCTTCTTTCTTCCTATCTCCCTGCCGGTACGGCGCATCAGGACCGCCACGGCCACGACGTCCCTGGGCGTTTCGGCGGGCCATGGATCACGAGCATCGGCGCCGCGGGACAGGCTAAGAGGGACCTCGCCTACCTCCAGCTCGTCATTTCTTGGAAACGTTGGCCCAGCTCCTCGGACCGAGCCGCTCAACCGCTCCTTTGGACCATGTACAGATCATGCCCGCAGCTCGGGCAGCGCCCGTTTCGGGCCTCGACCCTCATGACCCCGAACCTCCGGCGCTCAGCGACAAGGCGGCGGCACTCCGGGCAGAAGGTATCTTCGCCGTGCGTGAGCGCAACGTTGCCGAGGTAGACGAACTTCAGGCCCGCCTCCCTGCCGACATCTCGTGCCATCTCCATCGTCGGGATGGGCGTTGGCGGCCTGTCGGCCATCTTATAGTCCGGATGGAACCTGGTGAAGTGGACAGGAATGCGGGGATCCAGGTCGGACACCCACTCCGAGAACCTCCTTATCTCCTCCCTTTGGTCATTCTCTCCGGGGATTATCAGGTACGTGAGCTCGATGTGGATCCCCAGCCCGTGCGCCAAGGCGACGGTGTCGAGCACCGGCTGCAGCGATGCAAGGCAGACCTTATCATAGAACCGCTGGCTGAAGCCCTTGACGTCTATGTTCATTGCGTCCAGTCGGTCAGACAGCTCGCGGAGGGGATCCTCTTGGATGTAGCCATTGGTCACGTAGACGGTGAACATGCCCTTCTCCTTGGCCGGCCCCCGGCAGCCGTTGGACAGTGCCATCTCCGAGACCTCCTCCGGCCTAATGTCCTTCAGCCCGAACTCGCTGAGAGAGGCCATGGAGATGTTGTAGTTCTGGCAATTGCATACTGCCGCGAAGTTGGCCGTATATGTGTGGTCCCCCTCCACCTCTAAGTTGTGGACTCTGCCCTCATACTGTTCTCTGGAGACCGAACGGACCGGAATGAAGAAATAATTCTCGTCCTCGTGGTAGAACGGTCTGTACCCGCTCTTCCATTTCCCTCGAACAAAGTCGAACGCTGAGGGGACCCGGATGACATGCTCGGCACAGAGCTCCGCCTTTCCGCCGACCGACGGACGCTGCGCATCAGGGCCGCATAGATCGAGCGCAGGGACCGCTCCCTGGTTGATCAGAAGCTCGCAGATGCCCATCGCCAATGATCTGGAGGCGGCATAAGCCTCTGAGCGGTCATTCCTATAACATCCGTTGCCTTCAAAATAACCTTGAAGAAAGGGACCAACGATACCTTTAGGGCTGTTGAACATGAAGCCAGGCACCTTCCTGGTCATGCTGTCGGCACCGCATAGTTCTACGAACATCTTGGCGATCGACACTCCTACGCAGGCCTTGAGCGATCGCCCTCCATTGTCAATACGAACATCGGCGCCGAAAAGGTCATGGCAGGCGGCCTGAACCTCTTCGGCAAGGCCGTTATCCGAGGAGGCAAAGGAGAGAAGGATGTCAAACAGGTCCGCTCTGCCGGCAAGCCCGCTCACTTGTCCTCTGGCACAAAAAAGGCCAAGGAGGCGCGCTAACCTGGGGTCGGTCCCAGCCTCAGGGGAGGCATGGCGCCAATGACGTGTACTATCGGGAGCATTACCATCGGCCGGCCTGTGGCCGGTGCTCTGGACCTCACCCGCCTCTTTCCTCTTGGGGATCACGACGAAATGTTCCTCTCTTAGTTCCTGGGCCTCTACAATATGAACGAGATCTGAGCTAGGACCGACCGAAGCGAGGAACCGATGTTGTGGAGTACAAACGATCTCAGGTAGGTTCGCAGGCCTCACCCTGCAGACTTGGCCGGCATAATGGTGGTCGAAGACGTCCTTGACCTTCATGAACCTTCCGGAATGGGTCAACAGCTCGTCCTTGTCTATCCCCGTTATCTCCTCGATCCGATGCGATCCTGCGCTCGTCACGACGAAGGTCCCAGGAACAAAGCAATGCCTGCACCTGAAATTGCATCCCACACTGCCGAGGGAGAACACCTCCTCTCCAGGATAGAAGTGGAACAGCGGCTTCTTCTCGATGGGGTCCACGTTAATGGACGACACCTTGCCATAGTTCATGCTGTACAGCTTGCCGTCGCGGTTCTCCCGGACCCCGCAGATCCCGCGCCTCAGAGGGCTGATGCTGCAGTTATGTGGGCATAGGCGGCATCGTATGCGCTCTCCCTCAGTGAACCAGAACCTTGCCTCATGCCTGCCGTCATCTGAAATGCTCATAGCCCCTGGTGTCCAGTTGAACTACCTCATCATCTCTGATTAATACATTTTCCTTCTCGATGGCTCGCCCTATGATATGCAGCCTGCCTCCAAGCTCTTTGTTCAGCTCCTCATAACCTCCAGGTGATATGGTGAACAGGAGCTCGTAGTCGCCACCGAAGTGCAGGACCATGTCCTCTATCGCCACCCCGCTCTTGGCG
>JAKIXL010000006.1 GCA_022709105.1 Thermoplasmatota archaeon
CGAGTTCGCGGGTATGGTGAACGCCGTGGTGTTGATCACCGCCCCGTCGGCCTTGAACTGCACCGGGACGTCGGTCAGCGTGACGTTGCCCGAGTTGTGCACCTCGGCGGAGATGACCACCGGCTTGACCACCTTGATGGTGTACCTCTCCGTCTGGTCCACGGTCCCGTTGGTGAGGCCTATGCTCAGCACCAGGTCGCCGAGGACGGTGCCCGCGGTCACCTTGACGGTGAAGTTCTCCGCATCGGTCGTCCCCGTCGTAGGGGCTACCGTTCCCGAGCTCACTGAGGCGTTCCAGGTGTAGTTTCCGGCCGGCCGGTCGGTCGACACGTGAACGATGACGTCCCCGGTCCCGCTGGGCTGCAGGTATTGAACGCTCCCGTCGAAGCTGACGCTGTATCTGTCGGTCTCCGCTGCCATGGCCGACGGAGCGGCCAGGCAGGCCATCAGCAGCAGCGATGCCGCCGCTGCCAGGATCATCTCTTTCTTCGGCGTCCGAACACCCCCTTGTTGACCCTGAGGACCACGAACAGAACCAGCAGGAGCGCGACCAGGACCGCCAGGGCCCAGGTGCCTGCCGGGATCTGCGGGGTTCCCATGGTTATCCCCTCGCCGCTTACCTCCAGGCCGCCGTCGGTCACGTCCACTGAGGTCTTCTGGATGGATTGCTCCGCGGAGGCGGTGGCGTTGGTGGAGACCACGGCGACGCGGACGGACGCGCCCATGTCGGGCGAGTCGGAGGCCTTGGTCAGTATGACGTTGACCGTCTGGCCGCTGCCCGCGGAAACGGTCACCAGCCGGTAGTTGGTGTCGACCCCGGATATCCTCGCGGTCCAGCCGTCCATCGCCAGCTGATCGAGGTTGCTGACGGTGAAGTTGTAGGAGTCCTGGGCGTTGCCCTCGTTCTTGATCTGGAACGGATAGGTGATCGAGGTGCCGTCGACCGCCTGCGCCGAGCCCATGGACACCGACACCTTGTAGGTCGGGTTCACGTTGACGTCAAGGTTCACGCTGCCCTTGGCCGAAGTGTGGTTCAGGGAGGTCGCGGTGATCTTGACCGGCGAATGGATCACCTTGGCGTTCTCGGGGACGATGATGGTCACCTGCACGGTGCGGGAGCTTCCAGTTCCCCAGGGCAGGCTTATGTCGTTCTCGGAGAAGGTCACGTTCCAGGTCGAGTCCGAACTCAGCCGGTAGGTGTCGTCCACGTTGCCGCGGTTATATACCGTGACATCGTAGGTGACCGTCTGCCCGGCGTCCACGGTCTTCTTGGTACCTGAGTCCCAGACCAGTTCGACCGCGCCGCTCAGCTGCCTGACCAGGTCGATGTTCCTGGTGGTGGCCCCGCTGACGGTGATCTCGAAGCTGCTGGTGTGAGTTACGTTCACGCCCGCGACCTCCTCGTTGGTCCATGTGGCCGCGGCGTTGTAGGTGCCGGCCGGCAACAGTATGCTGTACGAGCCGCCCGCCCCACTGGTCGCCGTGGCCTGCGCGTTGTCGGAGAAGGTCACCGTCGCCCCGCTCACGCCCGCCCCGTTGTAGCTGATGACCCCGGAGACGGTGTTGCCGGGCTCGAAGGTCAGGTTCGCGGCGTTGGCCTGGTTGGGGTTGACGGTTATCACTCCGAGGTAAACGTTGGAGCCGGCAACGCCATAGGCGCTGTAGGTCCCTGGTGCCAGGGTGAACGAGTAGGAGCCAGCGTCGGAGCTTCCGGTGCTGTCCACCGCCGTGTCGGAGAGGGCCTTGAAGGTCCAGGTTACGCCGGATCCTGCCCCGCTCAGCGATCCGCTGATAGTGGCGGTGTCCAGCGTCCGGTTGAGCCCGATGTCCCTCTCAGTGGTACCGCTCACGGTCACGCTCTGCGTGCCGGAGTACACCACATATCTCGGCTTCTCGTCCACCGTGGCCTTGGTGTGGTAGTTCGCACCTATGCTGTACGTCCCATTGACCAGGTAGGTGGTGAACGAGCCTTTGCTGTTGGCGTTCATGGGAAGGCTCGCCGCGCCGGAGCCGATGGTCACGTTGGCCGGTATGCTCAGATCGCTGCCGTCGTACTGCAGCTGGCCGGTGAAGGCCGGGGCGTACTGGGGCGTGATGCTCATCGAGGCTCCGGCGGACAGGGCCTCGGAGCGCAGGTCCGCGAAGTGGGCGTTGTTCTCGGTCAGGCTCGTGTATATGGTGTAAGTTCCCGGCGCCAGATATTCGGTGATGGTCGGGGCCGCGTTGACCGTCATGTTCTGGGGCCCGATGAAGCGGACCGAGCCGGTCGCCGACGCGCCCATGCTCACGCTGAGGGTCACCTTCGCGCTCTCGGTGACCGCGATGGCCTGGGCCGCGGGGTCCCTGCCTACCTCGACCGTGAGGGGCTGGGAGGCCTTGTACCGAGACGAGTCGTCGCCGGAGGTGACGTTCTGGTCCACGATCATGGAGTAGGTCCCCGGGCTGAGGCTGACGCTGAACGCACCAGAGCCGCCGGTGACCGCCGAGGTCGACCGAGCGCCGCCGCCGTTGGCCGTGAAGCTCACGGTCACCCCGCCGACCCCGGAGCCTCCCGAGGTCAAGGTGCCGGTGACGGTGCGGTTGTCGGCGACCATGGGAATGTTCTCCTTGGCCGCGGCGTTCAGCGGGTCGTAGGTCTTCTCCCAGGTCTGGTATCCGCTCAGCGAGGCGGTCAGCTGGTAGCTGCCCTTGGGCAGGGTGATGTTGTATCCGCCGGAGGAGGCGGACACGAAGGACACCGTCTGCGCGGCGGCCGTGGTCGACCGCACGCTGAGCACGACGTTGGGTATGCCCTCGCTGCTGTCCATCTCCCCGTTGCCGTTGGTATCGTACCACGTCCTCCCGGAGATGTACACCGAATCCGTCAGAGCGATGTCCTGGGACGTCGCGCCGGAGACCGATGCGGTGCTCCAATATGCCTTGCTCGGACCGGAGGCGTATACGAAGTAGTCCCCGTTCGGCAGGACCAGGCGGTACGCTCCTTCCGAGTTCGTGGTCGCGGTGACGAAGGTCGCGTCAGAGGTCCTGGTGTACACGACCTTGGCGGAGCCTGCCGCGGTGCTGCCGTCCTTGACCGTGCCGGTGACCACGGAGCCCGCCGACATCGACAGGTCCACGGTCGCGGTGTTGCTGTTCGCGTTCAGAGGGGACATGGCCACCTGGTCCACGCCGCCTACGCTGACGATCGCGTACGCGGTGTAGACGCCCTGGGGCAAGGTGATGCGATAGTTGCCCGAGGCGTCGGTGGTGGTGAACTGCTCCCTGGACGCGGATATGAACCCGACCGCGACATTGGCCTGAGGCGATCCTCCCAGGGTCACCGTGCCGGTGACCTGGGTGGCCGAGCGCACCCTGAGCTCCACGCTCTTGCTGCTCCCGGCGCTGACGCTCACCTTCACCGAGCCGGCGCTGATGTTATAGTCCGTCGTGTCAACGGTGTAGTTGCCAGGCAGCAGGCGGTCGAAGGTGAACGTGCCGCCCGAGCCGCTGGTGGCGTTGGTGACGTTGCCGTTCTTGTCGTCGGTGATGCTGACCCCGATGCCCTCGGCCGCTCCTCCGCTGACGAAGGAAAGGGTGCCGGAGACCGTCGCGGGCTTTACGGCCAGGTTCCGGTTCATGGCCTGGCCGGCCACGGTGGTCACGGTGGTCCGCCCGAACTCGTGGCCCTTGTAGGTGGCGTAGAGAACGTTGGACTCGCCGCCCACCGCTGTCATGCTGTAGGAGCCGTTGGCATCGGTGGTGGCCGTGGCCTTGAACCCGGTGTCGTTGTTGATCATGGTGACCTCGGCCCCGGAGATGTACTCATCGCCGGTGCCGAAGCGGCCGTCCCCGTTCATGTCCCAGAACACCGAACCGGAGATTACGGAAGCGGGCAGGACGACGTCGCCGTTCGCGCTGAAGGCCTCTTTGCCCATGGCCTGAGCGTAGGAGACCGTGAAGTTCAGGCGGTCCAGCTCGGCGCCCACCAGGGTATCGCCCTTCGGGTCCCCGGCGGAGAACACCACGCTGACGTCGCCGAACGGCAGGAGGACGCTGTACGACCCGTCGGCCGAGGTCCTCACATTATCATGGGGGATGCCATACTCATCGACCACCGTCACCTGGATCCTTGCCAGCGGGGCGCCGTCGTTCGATGTGGCGGTCCCGCTCAGAGGCGCTCCGTCATAATACTGCAGGAATGTCACTCCGGACTGCAGGCTGGCGGCGGACATGTCCACCGTGCCGTTCATCTTGCCGGCGTCGATCTGCTGCTTGAGGTACAGCGCCTCGTCGAAGGAGATGGCCTTCCACTCGCGGGAGTGGTTGGCGACATCGGCCGAGCCGTACGGGTTGAAGTACGCGGTCCGGTACACCTGGCGGAAGTGCGTCAGGTTGTAGCCGGGCATGGCGTCGTATTTGGTCATCGAGCCGGAGATGCCGGGGATGCCCTGGCTGGTGGCGTCCACGTCACTGGGGCTCAGGCCCATGAACGAACGGTACAGCATGGTCTTATAGAACAGGTCGGTGTAGTAGATCTGGTAGCCGAGCACTCTGTCCATAGAGCCCACGTCCTTGACGTCGACCACGGAATAGTCGCTCAGCACCGCCTTGATCGAATAATAGTCGGTAGGGGCGTTGGTCGCGCGGTCGATGACCCGGTCGTTCAGCTTGGCCGGGGCGTAGAAGATGTTGCTGCTGGTGGCGCTGAAGGGGAACAAGCGGCTGTCGACAGCGACGTAGCCGATATCGTGGCCGGTTACCTCCCTCAGGTCCTGGTACAGGCTGACCATTTTGCTCATGCCGGCCTTGCTTATCTCCACCCTGGCCGCGGCGTACTTGGCGTTGCCGGGGCTCAGGTCGTCGGTGAAGTTGCCGTAGACCTCGGGGTTGTCCTTCACCTTCTGGACGTAGTTCGCGGGGTTCTGCATGATGTCCTTGACCGCGTCGGCGTCCACGCCATTCGCCCGCAGGGCGTTCATCACCGAGCCGTTGAAGTCCGTGCCCTCGAGCAGCCTGACGATGAGTAGGGACACGGCGTCGCTCTCGTTCTCGGACATGAGGAACGAGCCGGCGAACTCGTAGCCGTCCTGGAAGTTGTCGGCGACCGTGGGATGGCGGCCCTGCTGGACCGCCTCGAAGCCGTAGTCCCACCATGACAGGTAGGCCGGCCGGTCCTGGATCGGTTCCTCAGTGTCCTGGGTGGCGAACCATGACCAAGCCGCCGGATAGTAGGCGGTGGGCAGGGGAAGCGAGTAGCTGAACGCCCCCAGGTACCAGTAGGTGCCGTTCTGGACATCGTAGCCGGAGGGGTGTATGAAGTCCGGCAGAGCATGATAGATCTCCCGGTCATACTCCTTCTTGGTCTCCGAGGGGATGCCGGCGTCAACCGAGGTCCAGGCGTTGGGCAGAATGATCAGGAAGGCGAGGAACAGCGCCACGGCGACGTGGCGGACCTTGACCGCCTTCTTGAGAGTGGTCCAGGGGTTGGACCGGAACCCGCTGAGGGCCCGGGGGACCTCCTCGAACTTGATCAGCCCAATGATCAGCGCCAATATCCATCCGGCGGACATGGCGAAGGCCGGGGAGGCGTTGAACATGAACCTGCTGGCCGAGGCCGCCATGTAAATGCTCACGGCCATCCACACCACCACGAACACAAGGTATGGGGAGGGGTTCTTGGGTATCTTGACCGCTGCCCACACGATCCCGATCAGCGCCAGCCAGAAGGTCACGGCCCCGAATGACAGGACCAGGTACGAGAACGTCGGCGCCTGCGCCTCCGAGATGGTGGAGTACAGCTTGCTCTTGACCAGGTAGCCCTGGCCGGTGATGATCGCCTCGAATATGTTGGGGGCGATGAAGAATATCGCCACCAGCCCTATGGCGATGATGCCCGCCACTGCCGGTATTGCCAGCGTCCATGGGTAGTCGCGGGAGACCATTAACAGGCCGCCAACCAGCATCGAGCCGAGGAACAGATAGAACGGCACGTCGAACCACTGGCCCCAGTAGTTCATTTGCCAGTAGAGCGGGGCCATCACTGCGAAGGCGGTTATCAGCATGACGAACACTATGAAGAACTCGCCCATGGAGTCGACGTTCCGAAAGCGGTTGATGAGGACCTGCACAAGGAAGTAGACCAGGACGATGATCAGCAGGTAGGTGTAGCCGGTCCAGACCATGGCCACGGCGGCTATGCATGTCCCGCCCAACATCGCATAGATGAGCGACCGCTTGTTCGTGCTGAAGTAGCTCTCCAAACCAGACCGTATGGTCCTGCGGTCCCTCCAATCGGCGACCCATTTCGTACCCTTCATCGTGGCCAGGGCGCGGAACAGGAAGTACAGCGCGAACACCACGAAGAACAGGATCATGGCATCATGGTCGGCGTCGGCAAGCACGCTGCGGGTGATGTTACCAGGCATCAGCGCGAACAGCAGCGACGCCAGAAGACCGGCCCGATTGCCGAACGCGGCACGGGTGAGCATGTACAGCGGGATGATGGTAAGCGCGCTCCAGAACGGGGTGGACAGCACCAGGGTGTATCCGGTGGCGTCGCTGAGCGAGGCCCCGGATATGCCTGAGATGAACATGCTGGTCACCGCCACCGACCAATCGTACAGGGGGGGCCTCATGTTCCTTATGCCCATGGGGTAGTTCAGAAGGGGGTCCTGGACCAGATGTTGGCCGTTATCCTCAACGTACTCGATCACGCGCATGTGATAGTATGAGTCAGAACCACCGGCGACCAGGAAACCGTTGTCCACCGAGGTGGAGAAGCCATAGTACGATCGCACGAAAAGCGCGATGAATATGACCACCACCAGGATGAGGATGGTGCCCCAGTTCTTACCCAGCCAAGTGTCCTTGAACCGGGACTGGATGCCCTCCTTGGTCGGCTTCCGTTCCTTCTGGGACCGGCCGTCAGGCCTCCCTGCTTTCGCTTCCATCGTTAGAATCTCCTAGGCGGAATCTGTCTGTGATTACCGGTCCGGTATAAAAAGTCTGCCTCCTTGCCTGAAGATGCTGGCACAACCGCAGACGTCCCCCGCGCGCTGCCCTCCTCCGACCACGCGATGGCCGTGTGCGCGCCCGTGAACGAGGGACCGCCGGGGTGGCGGTCGGGGACCGTGCGGGGCGGGGAAGCCGCCGAGGATGGGGCAGACGACCTATCCATCGATCGGGCGGACCGTCGGGACCCGATGCCTTTCAGCGTCGGGGGACCAGTCCTCGAGCGGCCGCGGTCGGGGCGGAGAACAGGATGGGCCCCTCGGCGCCAGTCCCTGGACGGGGCGCATCAAGGCGTCTAGACCAGGGGCGAGCGTCGCCTCGGCAGTTTCCCGATCTCCTCTGCCAGCTTCGATGCGGCCTCGCGGGGGTCGGCAGCAGCGTATATAGAGCGGCCGACGATGACATGGTCCGCCCCCATTGCGATGGCGTCGAAGGCGCTTCCTCCCTGCGCGCCCACACCAGGCGAGAGGATGAGCAGGTCACCGACTATGCTCCGCATCTTCGCGATGCGGTCCGGGCGGGTGGCCGGGGCGATTATGCCTGCGGCGCCGGCCTCCACGGCCATGGCCGCGAAGCGCTCCGCCAGCGGAGCGGTGTACTCCTGGCCCCCCGGGTGGGACATCTCGGTGACCACGAGGACGTCGAGATCGCCGGCCTCATCTACCGCCGCCCTCAGCGAATCGGTCCCGGTGAACGCATGGACGATGACCCCGCTGGCTCCCCGCTTCCGCACCTGCTCCACGATGAGCCGGTCGGTGTTCGGTATGTCCGCGATCTTGAAATCGCAAATGACCGGCGCCAGCCGGGCCAGCCGGGTTATCATCTCCGGGGAGGTCGAGAGCACCAGGGGCCAGTTGATCTTGATCGCGTCCACCAGGTCTTGGACGTTCTCGGCGACCCTGAGGGCCTTCCGCTCGTCGGTCTCGTCCAGCGCTAAGATCATCCGCGTGCCTGTCCTCATGCTATCACGCGGACCTGAAGAACGTGCCGCATAATAGATGTGCTCAATGCATGCGGGAGACCATTATACGCCCCATGCCGATGAGCCAGGAATCTGAGACGTTGCAGTCGGAGTCGCAGGACAGCATGATGAGGCCGTAAACGTTGCGCTCCACGAAGGCGAGGGCCTTCATCCTGCGCCCCGCCTTCCCCGCAGCCTCCATCATTGCCCCCGCGTCCCCCAGCGCCACCCTGGTCAGCTTGAGGCAGCTCATCCTGCTCAGCATCTTCACCAGGACATCTGAAGCGGCCTTGTGGTTCCGGTAGACGATCGTCTCGAAGGACAGGAGCCCCTTTTCCTTCCGTCCGTCCATGAGGGCGAACCTGGAAACAGCGTAGTTCTCGGAATCATGGCGGAGCTTTTCCGATGCCTTCACCGGCACCTCGGCCCACCGGGTCGGTAGGTCGCTAGGCACGATCGTCATCTCCCCTGCGGGCCTCACTATCGCCCGCTCGCCTCCCCTCGGCTCGGCCTTGCTGCCTTGAACATCGAATGGAAGCTCCGTTTCGACCGCCCTTATCGACATGACTTCCTCCCTGTTAGAAAATTCGAGCCGCCCTTATATAACGATATGCGGACGATGGGGCCCTTGGAGCCAGCAGGTCGGACGCATGAGGCAGGAGGATTATCTCGAAAGGGCGGACGGCCCACTGCTCAGGTTTTGCCGCCGATGCCGGCGTCCCCTTGACATCACCGGTGAGGTTCGAGTAAAGGTTTATTAGCTGGCCGGGCCTCGTTCGGCCGATGAAGGTCCGTTCCATGGAGGCGGGCTCGGCCTACACCGGCCGCCTGCCTCGCGGGTGCGTCCTGTGCCGCCAGGGCTCCAAGATGGTCCTGCTGGTCACCGGGAAATGCTCAACCGGCTGCTATTACTGCCCCCTGTCCCTGGAGAAGCGGGGGAAGGACGTCACCTATGCCAACGAGCGCAAGGTGAGCTCGGACGGCGAGATCATGGACGAGGCGAGGACCATCGATGCGCAGGGCACCGGGATCACCGGCGGGGACCCCGTCGCCTGCCTCGAGAGGACGGTGCGCCTGGTCCGAGCGCTGAAGGAAGAGTTCGGCCCTCGGCATCATGTGCACCTCTACACCTCCTCCCTGGACCTTGACGCGTTCCGGGCCCTGGAGGAGGCGGGCCTCGATGAGCTGAGGCTCCATCCTCCGAGGGAGAGGTGGAGCACGATGCAGGATGCCGGCATCGCAGAGTTCAAGCGCTCGTCGAAGATGAGGATCGGGCTGGAGGTGCCGGCGCTGCCCGGGGAGGGGGAGAAGCTCATGGAGCTGGTGGCCTTCGCCGCCGACGCCGGCCTCGATTTCGTCAACCTCAACGAGCTGGAGCTCTCCGAGGGCAACTGGGAGAAGCTGTCGGAGCGGGGCATGGACGTCAAGGATGGGGTTTCCTCGGCGATCAAGGGCAGCGAGGAGACCGCGCTCGAGGTCTTGGCCGCCGCGAAGCGGGTCCCGGTGCACTACTGCTCGTCTAGCTTCAAGGACTCGGTGCAGCTGAGGAAGCGGATCAAGCGCCGGGCGCTTCGCGTCGCGCTGCCGTCGGACATCATCACCGAGGAGGGGACGCTCCTCAAGGGCGTCGTGGAGGGGCCGGTGGACGAAATCGCCGCCATGCTCCGTGACAGGTTCGAGGTGCCACCGAAGCTGTTCAGAATGGACGCTGAAAAGAAAAGGGTTGAGGTGGCCCCGTGGGTGCTCGAAGAGATTTTCTCCGAGCTTCCCTACGAGTCCTTCCTGGTGGAGGAGTACCCCACCGCCGACAGGCTGGAAGTGGAGCGGGAACCGCTCAGGCCACGCTGATGCTCTGGACGTTGTGGTGACGGTTCACGATGTCCCTGGCGATCTTGAGGTTGCGCCCGTTCTTGCCTATGGCGCGCCCCTTGACCTTGGGGTCCACGGTCACCGTCGCGTGAACGACGTTCCCGCGGTTCTCTATCACCACGTTCTGCACGTTGTAGTTGTAGAACACGTTCCGGATGAACTTCTCCGGCTCATCGGAGTACTCGATGACCTGGATGTTCTTTCCGGTCTGGTTCTTGAGGCGGATCACGTTCTCGCCGGCCTTGCCAACGGCCCGGTTGGCCTGGCCTGGCTCGACCACGAAAACGAGCTTTTCCTCGGTCTCCATGCAGTCCTTGACCCTGGTCTTGGTCACCGCCTCGAAGAGGTTGATGTACCTCAGGGTGTCCTCGGTGAATGTAATCTCAGCCGGCATAGGATCACAACGAAAGGATGTTGGAGGTGCCCTTGTCGATGACCGCCAAGGCGGACACCGAGAACGGCTTCCCGCACAGAGCCCCTAGCTCCATGTTGGTACCCTCAAACTTGACAACCTTGATGCTGTGGTTTCCAGATCTGAGGAACTCACTCGGGCAGTTGTCAGCGAAGATGACCATCTTGGCCGCCCCGCTGTTGACCGCCTTCTCTGCCTGCTGCACGCCGTAGACCACCTTGCCGGTGGTCGCAGCGGCCTTTATCGCTCTTCCCAAATCTATCATTGGTTTGCCTCCTTGGGCCTCTTCTTGGGCTCGTACACCAGGTTGACAGCACCTGTCCCCAGCGTCACCGGTTGCCCCACGATGATGTTCTCCGCCACTCCGTCCAGATCGTCCGTCTCACCGGTGAGGGCGGCGTGGAGCAGGTGGGTGGCAGTGATCTCGAACGCGGCCCTCGCGAGCACGCTCGACTTCCTGCCGGAGATCCCATGCCGGCCGATAGCCTTGACGTCGCCGTCATTGGTCATCAGGTCGGCCACGAGCATGATGTGCCGGATATCGACGGTAAGGCCCTGCTCTTCCAGGGTCCTCGACGCCTCGTGGATGATGGAGTTCCGGGCCGCCTCCACCCCCAGGACGTCATATATCTCTTGGATCGAGTTGGTGGTGGTCCTCGTGCGGTCCACCTTTTCCTCGGCCAGCACATCGCGCAGGTTTGACCCCGCGGTATAGATGACGTACTCGCCGTTGGGCTGCCTCCTAAGGATGGCCCTCTCGATGCCGTCAAGACCCTGGATGACAGCGTCCCTGGTCGCCTGGACGATCCCCTGGAGCTTCTTGAAGCTCGGCTCGTCCGAGGTCACCACGATATACTGCCGGGCCTTGTCCTCGGCATCCTCCTCCAGCTTCACCTGGCCGCGGAGGCGGCGGTCCTTGTTCAGCCGCTCCACAATCTGTTCCGGGGTGATGCCCTTCTGGTCCATCTTGGACGTGTCCGGGTGGACTATCACCTTCATGTTGACGATGTCCGTCTCGATGTCGGCGATGTCCAGCAGGGTGGTCTTCTCGATGCGGGAGGCGACCCTGCGCACCTCCTCGACGCTCTCGCGGAACTCTGGCCGGATGTACACGGTCATCATCGGCGTAGAGGGAACGCGGCGGGCGTCCACGATCTCGATGAGGCGCGGAAGCCCTAGAGTGACGTTGATCTCGGCGACACCTGCGTAGTGGAAGGTACGCATGGTCATCTGGGTGCCGGGTTCACCTATGGACTGGGCGGCCAGGATGCCGGCCGACTCGTTGGCGTCCATCTTGTGGAGTTCATACTTCTCCGACGCCCGCTTGAGGATCTCCCTGATCTTGACCTCGGGGATGTCGGCGCCTTCCAGGCGCTCGCCGATAGTGACCACTACCCGGCGCGGGAGCTCCAAGCCGAGGTCGTCGAGCATGTCGTTGAGCTTGGCCTCGATTTCGGTGACCGGTTTGGCCTTGACCACCCGGTGGAACTCGACCTTCTTGGCCGGCTCGGCGGCCTGCTCCTTCTTCGCCGCTTTCTTGCTGCCCGACTCCTTCTTGGTCTTCCCGAGCTTGTTGAGAGTGTCCGCGGCCTGATCCTCGCTCAGGCCGAGGGACATGAGGTCCGCGGGGCTGGCGGATGCTATGTCGGAAATGCTGTTGTATCCCTGGAGGAGCTTGTCGGCGATCGCCGCCTCGATGTTCCTCCTCAGCAATGCGTTGAACGTGTCCTTGCGGGCCATCAGTCATCACCTCCGCCGCCGCCGGCATCGTACTCAGGCTCCTCGGCCTCCTCCTCCTCCATCGTCTCCATCAGGTCCTTCTCGATGGTGGCGTAGCCGGAGAGCTTCTTCTCCTCGATGCGAGCCAGGGCCTCGGCGTCCTCGCCCAGCACCTCGGAAAGTATATCGTCCACGTCCACCGCGTCGCCCTGGACGCTGCGGCAGGGGTCCACTCCGTCCTCTCCGTAGCGCAGCTGGACGATGATGTCCGCGGTGTTGCGGACGGTACCGTCCTGCTTAAGCTTGAGGTCCTCCAGCGCGCTGATGAGACGGCGCTGCATGTAACCCGACCTCGAGGTACGCACGGCCGTGTCCACGAGACCCTCGCGGCCGCCCATGGAGTGGAAGAAGAACTCCGTGGGAGTGAGCCCGCTCTTATAAGAGTTCTGCACGAACCCCTTGGCCTCGGCGCCCAGATCGCCCTTCTTGAAGTGAGGCAGCGTCCGGTTCCAGTACCCTCTGGACAGCCTCTCGCCGCGGACGGCCTGCTGGCCGATGCAGCCGGCCATCTGGGACAGGTTGAGCATGGAGCCCCTGGCGCCTGATCGGGCCATGATGACCGCGGAGTTCTCCATACCCAGGTGGCGGCCGGCGATCTGACCGGCCTCGTCCCTGGCGCGCCCCAGCACCTTCATGACCTCGACCTCCAGGGTCTCGTCCAGAGAGCGGCCGGGCAACTGCTCGAGGATGCCCTCGCGGTACGCCTGCACGAACTCCGATACTCGGCGGACAGCGTCGGTCAGCACCTCCTTGATCTGTATGGACGCCTCCTCGGGAATGTCCTCGTCGTCGATGCCGGTGGTGAACCCGTGCACCATGATCGCCCCGATGGCCAGCTTGGTGACGTTGTCCAGGAACTCCCGCGAGGCGTCGGCGCCGTAGTCGCGGGTGATCTTGTCCAGGATCTTGCCCTTGAAGGAGCCGATGGCCTTCTCGTCGATGGTGCCGGTGATCAGCTTGCCCTTGCGTATCTTGACGTACGCGTCGAGGTCGCAGTCCTCCTTCTTGCACACCGCGCAGTTGCGGCAGATGGACGCCTTGAAGGTTATGTGGAAGTCCTCCGGGAGGACCAGCGAGAACAGCTGGTGTCCGGTCCAGTACTCCTTCCCGTCCACCACCACGGGCGCGGGAAGCTCGTCGTGCTTCACCTTGGACAGGATGCTCAGCGTCTCCTTCTTGTCGAAACGAGGGTTCATGTGGGTGAGCAGGAAGGTCCCGGTGATGTGATCGTGGATGGCACCGATGACCGGGCCTCCGAACCTCGGGGACAGGATATGCTCCTGCACCCTCATCAGGATCATCGCCTCAGCGCGGGCCTCGTCGCTCTGCAGCACGTGCAGGTTCATCTCGTCGCCGTCGAAGTCGGCGTTGTACGGCGGGCACACGCAAAGGTTGAACCGGAAGGTCTTCCACGGCATCACCCGCACGGTGTGGGCCATCATGGACATGCGGTGCAGGGACGGCTGCCGGTTGAAGAGCACCACGTCCTTGTCCATAAGGTGGCGCTCCACGATGTATCCGACCTCAAGACCCTCGGCGATCGATTCTGCGTTCCGGTCGGTCACCTTCATCCTGCGCCCGTCGGAGCGGATCACGTAGTTCACGCCGGGGACGTACCTGTCGTCCACCCGGGGCGGGTTCGCTCCGCCCTTGACCATGTTCCTCAGGAACTCGAGGTTGGACTTCGTCACGTGCACTGGCACGGTGAGCTCTCTCGCCGCTTCCTCAGGTACGCCGACCTCATTGATCGAGAGCGAGGGGTCTGGGGAGATCACGGTACGGGCCGAGAAGTTCACGCGCTTCCCGGAAAGGTTGGAACGGAAGCGGCCCTCCTTGCCCTTGAGCCTCTGCACGAGCGTCTTGAGCGGCCGGCCGGAGCGATGCCTGGCCGGCGGGATGCCGGAGGTCTGGTTGTCGAAGTACGTGGTGACGTGGTACTGCAACAGCTCCCACAGGTCCTCCACGATTAGCTGGGGGGCGCCGGCGTCACGGTTCTCCCGCAGCCTCTGGTTGATCCTCAGGACGTCCACCAGCTTGTGGGTGAGATCGTCCTCGGACCGGTCGCCGGACTCCAGTGTGATGGACGGCCGCACGGTGACGGGCGGAACCGCCAGAGCGGTCAGAACCATCCACTCCGGGCGGCAGGAGTTGGGATCGATGCCCAGAGGAGGAAGGTCCTCGTCGGGAATGCGCTCCAGCCGCTCCCTGACCTCCTTGGGGGTCAGCTTGTGGCCGTCCTCGCGGAAGGTGGTCGGCTTGTCCAAAGTGATCTTTCCCTGCTCCTGGCCGCAGTAGGGGCATATGGTGTTCTTGGACGCGTCCTTGGCCGTTCCCTTGGCCAGCAGGCGGTAGTCGATCGCGTCGCCGCCCAGGTCGTCCATGTCCGCCCACTCCTGGGCCTTGCGCTGCGCTTCCTCCTTGGTCATCAGGAGATGGCCGCAGGTCTTGCAGGTGGACTGCAGCAGCTTCTTGATCTCCTTGACCAGGCCGACGTGGATGACCGGCATGGCCAGGTCTATGTGGCCGAAGTGCCCGGGGCACTCGTCCACCTTGTTCCCGCAGGTCTTGCACCGCAGACCCGGCTCTATGACCCCCAGGTGAGGGTCCATGAGGCCCATGTCGATCGGGAAGCCGTCATCATCGTAGGTGTCCGCGGTGATGACCTTGGTGGCGGACATCTTCCTGACCTCATCGGGCGACAGTGTCGAGAACTTGATCGAACCGATCCTCTTTGAAACGCCTCGCATCATCTTAGGTCCTCCAGCTGAAGGCGCATGACGACGCCAAGTGACAGCAGCTCGTCGAGCAGCAGCTTGAACGCATAGCTTGTCTGGACGAGGTGCACGTTGGTGTTGTTGCCGCACACCGGACAGCGGATGGCGCCCCGGCGGTCCATCATGGCGATGTGACCGCAGGCGGGGTTGCCGCATACGTATAGGAACGTGCCGTCGGACTCGTCGAGCAGCCGGTCCTTGATGACCATGGCCGCGCCGTGCCCGATGAGGCAGTCCCTCTCCATCTCACCGAACCTGAGACCGCCCTGGCGGGAGCGGCCCTCGGTCGGCTGCCTGGTTAATATCTGCACCGGGCCGCGGGAACGCACGTGCATCTTCCCCGACACCATGTGGTGCAGCTTCTGGTAGTAGATCACCCCGGTAAAGATCTCGGCCTCGATCCTCTTACCGGACTGGCCATCGTACATGACCTCCTTTCCGGTGGTGTTGAAGCCTGCTCGGCCCAGGGCCTCGCGCAGTGCCTCCTCCTTCTCCCCCGAGAATGCGGTGCCGTCGATCGAGCGCGCTTCCATCGCCCCGACCTTGCCGCCGATCATCTCCAGGACGTGGGCGACGGTCATGCGCGATGGTATGGCGTGGGGATTGATCACCAGGTCCGGCGTCACCCCGTCGCAAGTGAACGGCATGTCCTCCTGGGGCACGATGAGGCCGACCACGCCCTTCTGCCCGTGCCGGGACGCGAACTTGTCCCCGAGCTCAGGGACCCTCTCGTCCCTGACCTTGACCTTCACGAGACGGGACCCGTTCTCCGACTCGGTGAGCATGACCGAGTCTACCCAGCCGCTCTCTCCCGGCCGGATGGTGATGGAGGTCTCCCTCCTCTTCTGCGGGGTGAGGAAGTCCGTTTCCTCCTCCAAGAACCTTGGCGGGGAGGTCTTGCCGACCAGCACGTCGCCGCCGGAGACCAGCGTTTCCGGCGAGATCAGGCCGTCCTCGCCCAGGTTGGCGTAGGACAGGTCGGTTCGCGCTCCGCGCACGTCCGGTGAGGGGATCTCGAAGTGGTCCTCCTGCCCTCCGGGATACCGGCGCTCCTCGGCGCGGTAGGTCCGGAGGAAGGATGAGCGGCCAAGGCCGCGCTCTATGGACGCCCTGTTGAGGATCAGGGCGTCCTCCATGTTGTATCCGTGGTATGATATGACGGCGACGACGAAGTTCTGGCCCGCCGGACGGTCGTTGAACGCCACGAAGTCCATCGGTTTGGTCTGCACCATGGGCTTCTGCGGGTAGTGCAGGATGTGTCCCCTGGTATCAGGGCGCTTACGATAGTTGGTGCAGCTCAGGCCCAGCGACTGCTTGGCCATTCCCGAGCCCATGGTCACCCGCGGGGAGGAGTCGTGCTCGGGGTACGGCACCACGCCGGCGGCCACTCCCAGGATGACCATGGGGTCGACCTCCATGTGGGTGTTCTCCGAGGTTATCAGCAGCGGGACCTTCATCTCCCCGCCGCAGTGCTTGCACCTCACGACCGCGTCTCCGGTCTCCGCACCGGGGTTCATCCAATCGACATCGGTCGGCGACAGCGCGCGGGCGCAGGAGGCGCATCTCTCCGGTGACTCGAACGGCTCGACCGCCACCAGGGAATCCTCTTCCTCCTCGGCATCTATCCATTCCATAACGCCCTCGCGCAACAGGTCGGCCCACTTGACCTTCCCGTCCCGGATGTCCTCGATGTGCTTGCGGGTGATGACCGGGCGGCCCTCCTGGACCACGAGCAGAGGGCGGCGCAGGCGGCCCTCGTCGCAGTTGATGATGACCTCGCTCATCTCCTCGTCGTAGCGGATGTTGATCTCGTTGGACAATAGTCCTTGACGCCTGCCGGCACGGATCTCCGACACCAGCACGCGGGGGTTCTCGATGTATCCGACCAGGTCGCCGTTAACGTACACCTTCGCCCCGGTGACGGCCTCGCCTGCCTTGACCTCGACCACGCCGCGGTCTCGGAGGAGCCATTGCACGTCCTCCTCGCGGAAGCCCTCGGACACGTCGATGATCAGGGCGGCGTTCTTGACCAGGCCGCAGTTCTGGCCCTCGGGGGTCTCGTTCGGACACAAACGGCCCCACTGAGTGGGATGCAGGTCACGGGCCTCGAAGTGAGGCTGGGAGCGCGTGAGCGATGAGGTCACCCTCCTCAAGTGGGACAGGGTGCTCATGTTGGACGTGCGGTCCAGCAGCTGCGACACGCCGGCCCGGCCGCCGACCCAGTTGCCGGTGGCGAGCGCGTGCAGCAGGCGGTGCGTCAATAGGTCCGGCCTTATGGCCGAGCCGATGCGAAGGTCCTTCTTCCTTGCGAACGAACGCTCCAGCTGGTACTTCAGATCCTTCATCAGGTTTGTGAAGGCGACCCGGAACAGGTCCTCCATGAGGTCCCCCGACAGCTTCAGCCGCTTGTTCGCGTAGTGGTCCTTGTCGTCCTCCTTCCTCATGCCGATGCTCAGCTCCAGCACGGAGCGGGCGATACGGCCCAGGAAGTAGGCCTTCTTGATGCGGTCGTCCTTGGTGTCCCCGAGGTGGGGCAGCAGGGAGCGGTCGATGATGGACTCGACCTTCTTCTCCCGGTACTCGCGAGCCTGGCCAGTGGCGAACTTGCGCTCCAGGTAGTTGAGGGCGTCCTCGGTGGTGAACACGCCGTTGGGAGGGTACAGCTTCTTGTCGTGGCACTCCTCGATGTTGGCGTACACGATGTTGGCCATGTCCGGCACGCTGACGATGGCGTCGTAGATCTCCTTGTCGTTCTCCATCCCCAGGGCCTTCATCAGGATGACGAGTGGGATCTGCCCGGAGGCCGCCGGCACGGTGACCATGAGGATGCCGTCCTTCTTCTTCTCCACCAGGGTAAGGGCCCGATACCCTTCTTTCTGAGAGAAGACCTTGGCGACCTCAAGCTGGGTGCCGTAGCGCTCGTTGTACTCGACCATGACCCGGTTGGGAGCGAGGTCCTCAAGGGATATCAGCACCCGCTCGGTCCCGCCGATGATGAAGTATCCGCCGGGGTCCGCGGGGTCCTCGCCGGCCTCGATGAGCTTCTCGCGGTACTCGGACTCGGTGAGCTCCCGCTCATCCTCCATGCTCTCCTTGTAGAGGTTGCATCGCTTTGACCGGAGCATGATCGGCAGGTCGCCGATGTGCACCTTCTCCGGTTCTTTCTCGATGCCGTCCTCGATTATGGTGAAATCCAGCTCGATCGGCGCCAGGTAGTTGAGGTTCCTCAGCCTCGCCTCCATGGGCGTCAGCTTGTGCGTCGCCCCGTTGGCCTCCCTTACCACGGGGTTGAGGATGCGTATGGTGGGCCGGCTGTATTGCGGATCGATGGTGCCGGTCTTCTCGTCCCTGCGCCTTCCGACCCTGATTTCGACCTTGCGGCCGTCGGTACGGTCCTGCTCCAGCCTGATTATCCCCCTGCTGGTATCGTCCGCCGAGACCCTCAGGTTGTCCACGATCTTCTGCATCCGACTGTTGGGATTGTCCATCGTGGACAGGAAATCGTTGAAGCTGGAGATGTGATGGTTGACGATGGACCGGTCCTTGAAATAGAGTTCTATAAGATCACGCAATTCGTTCTCACCCCTTGAGCTCCTTGCTTATTACAAGGCGATATACTATGAACTCCTCGGCGGTGTCGCTCTTTCTTCTGATCTGGATTATCCTGCCGGGATGTATCGGTCCCTCTATGCGCTCCAAGAGCCGGATGCAGGCATCGTCCCTCCGGATCTTCGGCAACTGGTCCCTGGTTATCTTCAAATCGGCCAAGATCTTCTCGGCCTCCTGCTCCGAGAGCAGGGAATGTTCTGGCACGAGATCGTGCTCCAAGACGTTCAAATCCGACTCTACCACCTAGATCACCTCGCCCGTTGTCAATGGAAAATGGTTTTGACTAAGAGTCAGGTCAATAAAAGACTGCCGCGCTGGCTTCCCGAACGTTTTACCTTCCATCGTTCCTCTCCCATTTCCAGGGCGGGCCCGCGGGGATTTTCGGAGCACGCGGGAAGGCCGCGCGCCTTTCGAACCCCGGACCACCTGGTTAAAAGCCAGATGCTCTTTCTAGGGAGCGGTAAGAGAACTCTCCCCACCGTCCTACCTAGCTGAGCTACGGGCCCATTGCAAGCTAGTTCGCATTGCAGAACCCCATGTAAAGACTCTAATTATTTAAAGGTTGCCTATGTGGCCGGTGCCGGGGCCGGCGGCCTGACGATATTCGAGGCCGCTCGGGCCACGGCCGGGACGCGCGTCCCATTATTGACATAATATAATCATGAAAGATGTTCACGACCTCTTCCGTGCGCTGAGGCGGGAGAGGACCGGATCGCTCCTGAGCTCCCGGAGCGCGTCGGCGGCGATCCATCTGGCGGCCTTGCTGTCGCGCTTTGATATCCTCAACCCGCGCTCCACCGCCGCCCGGTTCAGCTCGAGGTTGCGCTTTCCTATCTGCCTCAGTGCCCAGTTCACCGCCTTGCGGACGTAGTTCCGAGGGTCAGCGCTCTCCCGCTCGATCGCGTCGAGGAAGGTGGTGAACTCGACGTTCCCGGCCTTCTTGTCATGCACCGCCAGCACGGCCATCAGCACGAAGCCGGCGCGCTTTACGAACTCCTCCTGTCGCGTGGACCACTCGATGGCCTTAGGCCAGGCGTACGGGGTCCTTCGGAAAAGGTTGGTGCAGGTCTGGTCGCAGAGGTCCCAAGAACGGAGGTCCGATGCCCACGCCTCCATCTGCGCCTCGGTCACCTTCGCCGGCTCATCCACCATCGTCGCCAGCAGCCTAGCCTCGAGAACCCCTGTGTCCCACAGCGCCGCGGCAAGCCCGTGGTCCCTGCCCGCGCGCCGGGCCATGGCCCGCAGCTGCGGCACCGAGGTGCCGCCGTACGCGCTACCGGTGTCGATTCCGTAGCGAGCCATCGCCTGCCTGGACGCCTCGTTGGCGCGTCCTCTCAGCTCGGCCAAGAGCTCCTCGAGCGCCTCCTCCGGATTCACGTCCTGATGATGGCGTGCGGCGGTAAAAGGGCTGCGGCCAGGGTGAAGTATATCTCCATTCCCGCCGATGGCTGGACCCATGAGGATTGCACACATCACCGACCTCCACTTCTCCGCCTCATTGTTCGTCCAGGAGTACGCGGACAACGTCGAGCGCATCATAAAGGCCGAACGGCCAGACCTGCCGGTGGTCACCGGAGACCTCACCACCGAGGGCTACATCCACGAGTTCGAGGCGGCCAAGAAGTACCTGGACGGCCTGGAGGTGAGGGACAGGCTGATCGTCCCCGGCAACCACGACTCCAGGAACCTCGGCTATACGATATTCGAGGAGCTCATCGGCCCCCGCTTCCCGGTCCACCGCGGGGAAGGGATCACGGTGATGGGGCTCGATTCGACGGAGCCAGACATTGACGACGGCCATGTGGGGAGGGAGCACTACGGGGACATAATTAACAACCTGTCTGGCCCAGGGATCAAGGTCCTGGCGCTTCACCACCATCTCATCCCCATTCCCGGAACGGGGAGGGAGAGGCAGATCCCCGTGGACGCCGGGGACCTGCTGGGCACATGCAAGGAGGTGGGGGTGGACATCGTGCTCTCCGGCCACAAGCACCTGGCGTGGGTGTGGAACCTCGATGGCTGCCATCTCATCACCGCGGCGACATCCACGACCCGCCGCCTGAAAGGCCGCTCCCGACCGGCGATGAACATGATCGATATCGTGTCGGGAGAGGTCACGGTGCGCATGATATGCACCGACGACCTCCATGAGGAAACGGTGATGAGAGGTCGTCTCAGATATCATTGAAATCCTGCCTCATGCATTACCCTCACGATGTCCCCGGACAGCGAGGCCGGCAGCGGCGCCAAGATCACGGTCATGGGCTACGACAGCTCGGCGGTGGTCCGCGAGGAGGTGTCCTCGATGGCCGAGGCGCTGGACCGCATAGGGCTGAAGAATGTCACCTGGATCATCGTGCGCGGCAGGCTCGGGAATGAGGGGCTTGATTCGCTCAAGGAGCGGCTCAATATCCACCCGGTGGCGTTAGAGGAGATAGTCGAGCGATATGGATCGAGACCGAAACTGGTGGACTATGAGGAGCATATCTTCATAACTTGGCGGCTGCTGCGCCTGGCGGACCGGGAGGTCGTGGAGAGACAGGCGATAAGCCTGCTGGGCGAAGGCTACCTGATCTCCTTGGTCCCTGAGGACCATACCTTCTCGAGGACCGTGGACGCCCTGGGGAACGAGCATAACCAGGTGCGCGGTCTGGGCGCCGATTACCTGCTCTATGATATCATCGATACAGCGATCGATGATTACTTCGGTGTCTCCGAGAACCTGGGGGATCTCATCGAGGATGCCCAGGACCGTGTGCTGATCGACACCGGAACGAGGTCGCTGGCTGAGATCCAGCAGCTGCGGAGGGAGCTGATCAAGTTGCGGAAGGCCATCTGGCCGCTCCGGGAGGCTATCAACGTCCTGGTCAAGGGGCAGTCGGACCTGGTGGACGAGTATACCGCGCCGTACTACCGGGACGCCTATGACCATACCATCGAGCTAATGGATACCGTAGACACCCACAGAGACATGCTATCCGAGATGCTGGACGTCTATCAGAGCAATGTCAGCAATCAGCTGAACAAGATCGTGAAGGTGCTGACCCTCATCTCGGTCGTCTTCGCGCCCCTCACCTTCATCGTCGGACTTTACGGTATGAACTTCGACCACATGCCGGAGCTGAGGTCCCCGCTAGGCTACCCGGTCGTGCTAGCGGTGATGCTCATCATCGCCATCCTCATGATCGTCCTGTTCAGGCGACGGGGTTGGCTCTGAGCAGAACGGCGGTCTTATATACCAAGACAAAACTGTATCGGCTCAAATTTCGGTGATCATCATGGAGACAGAGAAGATTTGCAGCTCATGCGGCGTCAGGCTGGGCAAGAACGACGGTATGACGTTCTTCAAGTGCCCCGAGTGCGGCGTAGTGGAGATCGGTCGCTGCCCCAACTGCAGGGACCAGAGCGTGACCTACACCTGCACCAAGTGCGGTTTCACCGGACCTTAGGTGAGCGCCATGGGAAAGGTCGCTGCCGTTTACAACATGGTCCCGGAGAGCCCTGAGGTCAACCCTGAGGAGATCGTCAAGGCCCTGCCGGCCGTCCTCCCGGACGGCGTGGGGATCAACAGCGTTTCCATCAAGCCCTTCGCTTTCGGTCTTAAGATCATCGAGGTCACCGCCATAATGGACGACACCTCGGGCATCATCGAGAAGCTGGAGGAGGCGCTCCGCTCCATCCCCAAGGTCCAGAGCGTCGAGAACACCACCATCACCCTGATCTGAAACCGCTTCGGCGCACGAGCGCCAAATCCTAATTTTTCTCACTTCCGATGTGTCGAGCCTTAAGGCTCGAGGAGCTCGAATCCGGTGCCTGCATCACGGACCTTGCGGGCGCTCGAGCCGATAAGCTCGAACATGATCACTTCGAGCACCTGCCATACTACCACTCCGCTGCGGACGCATCCCGCTGACGCTTTCCCCTCGCGGCCGAACGCCGCGTGCACGTGGAGCATCGGACGGCCGTCCTCGTCCGGGAAGAGCGTGCCCACGCCGGTCAGCTCATGCACGTCCGGCAGCGTATGCTTCATAGGCTCGACCGGACGGGCGTCAGCGTCCCGGGGGCCACAGACGATAACGCTGCCGCGGTCAGCGGCGCCGACCATCAGCAGGGCCGCTCGCTGGACCCCGTGCTCTGACGCGAACTTCTCGAGGATCTCGTGGACCACCTCGCCCTGCTCCAGCCGGATGATGAACACTCGACCCCTGGTCGCCTCTGAGAACTTCATGGCGTCACCGAAAAAGAAGAAGGATGAAGGGGTTTACTCTGGTGGAGCGCGGATGAAGTCCTTGTCCATCAGCAGCTTGGTCTGGTCCCTAGCCCGCCTGATGGCGCTCTCGGCGCGCTGCCACAGCTCATCGCGGCTCAGGTTCACGCGGGCCACGCCGGTCTCGATGGCCTTCATTCCCACCGCCACGGCCTCGCGGGGGAATACCTCCCAGTCGTCCATGGTCGGTACGATGTACTCTTCGCTCAAGCCCTTGTCCTCGGCGGTCTTGGCGATCTCCAGAGCGGCGGCGATGCACATCTCGTCGGTGATCGTCCTGGCGCGAACGTCCAGCGCCCCGCGGAAGATGCCCGGGAAGCCCAGCGAGTTGTTGACCTGGTTGGGGAAGTCCGAGCGGCCGGTAGCGACGATGCGCGCGCCCGCCTCCTTGGCCTCCCAGGGCCAGATCTCCGGTATGGGGTTGGCGGTAGCGAAGACGATGGCATCCTTGGCCATGCCCTTGACCCAGTCCTTCTGGATTACGCCGGGGCCGGGGCGCGAAGCCGCGACCAGAATGTCCGCGCCGGCCATGGCCTCCTTGATCCCGCCGACCACGTTCCTGGCGTTGGAGTGGGTGCACATGAACCACTTCTCGGCGTGCGTTTTCTTGATGTCCTCGCGGCCCTTGTGCAAGGTGCCCTTGCTGTCGCACATGACGATGTTCTTGATGTCGAAGCCCGCGGCGACCATGACCCGGGCGATGGCAATGTTCGCAGCGCCAGCACCGACCATGGCGACCTTGGACTCGGATATCTTCTTGCCCACGACCTTGTGGGCGTTGATGGCGCCGGCAGTGACTATGGTGGCGGTGCCCTGCTGGTCGTCGTGCCACACGGGGATGTCCATCTCCGCCCGCAGGCGGTCCAGGATCTCGAAGCACTTGGGGTTCTCGATATCCTCGAGGTTGATGCCGCCGAAGGAGGGGGCGAGGTATTTCACCGTCTTGATGATCTCCTCGGTGTCCTTGGTGGCCAGGCAGATGGGCACCGCGTCCACGCCGCCCAGGTACTTGAACAAGAGTGCCTTGCCTTCCATGACCGGCAAACCAGCCTCGGGACCGATGTCCCCGAGACCCAGGACCCTCGTGCCGTCGGAAACGACCGCGACCATGTTGCCCTTGCTGGTGTGCTCATAGACCTTCTCGGGGTTCTTTTTGATGTCCTTGCATGGCTCCGCCACGCCGGGAGTGTACCAGATGGCGAAGTCCTGGAAGTTCCTGACCGGGCACTTGGCGGTGATCTCGATCTTTCCCTCGTAGAAGGGGTGGTACTTCATGGCCAGCCTAGCCGGCTCATACGCCTTCTTCAGCAGCTCTTCCTCGGTCTTCTTGTCCATCGTCATAGTGATGTCGCTCCACCGGGCTTGATACTCGATAGCAGGGCCCGGCTGGGTCGAAATCCCCGATTTTATTATTAAACTGTTCGGTCGGCCCGCCCACTATCTGACGCCTTCCCGTTCGTTAAGGGCGGCGTATTTACTATATTCGTACAATGAAATCGAAACGCATGTCTTTTTTTGGATTCTTGGACGCTAAGTGTCAGCCTCGTCCATATCCACCAGCTGTGTCTGATACTCGAAGCGAACGTCCCCCAAGATTGTTGATGCGGAACCGCTTCGGAAGTCGCTTGCCGGCATCCAGGCTCTCCTGGATGCTGCGTGCCTCCTGGAGGAGCCGTTCGGCCTTGCGGCGTCGCGACGCAAGATGCTCTTCCTTGAGCTTCTCAGAGAAGAAGTAATAGTTCGCTCGCGATGGAAAGACGCGTTTCGAGGCGTAGACGCCATCTTCCTCGTTAACGAGCTCCCAGACGTTCGCGTTGAAGGTTTGGAACACGGCATCGTCCGAGGAGTTCAGCTTCTTCGACGTCAGATAGTCGTTCGAATCCAGGACGATGCTTTCCAAGTTCCTCTTGTCGTTCGCGCCCTTGTCGAAGACGATCAACGAACCATCTTTCAGCACGTTGCGCACTTGATCGTAAGTACGCCGGAAATGCTCCTGGTCGTTGATGTTGCCCGGCTCGACGGTCATTCCGATCGGCACGTTCACCGGCGGAGCGAGCTGCGCTACGCCGAGCGTCACCTGCTTCTTGTCCGGTCGGTGGTCGCGAGAGTAACCGAACTTCGCCAGCTCGTTCATGTCCCCGTAGTAAACGATGGAGGTCCAGTCCATCAGCACGTCCGTCGTCTCGCACCCAAGCAGCTTCAGGACGCGGTCCTGAAGCTCTCGAACGATGCTCTCGCGGTTGCGTCCTAACGTCTCGATCGCCCGGTACAGCGTCTTGACGTTGAAGTTCGGAAGCTCGTAGTACTCCCTAACTTCCGACCTATTCAACCATTGACCAGCCTGAAGAACGCTGAAGTTGTCCCCCAATTCGTAGGCGAGCAGACCGCGGACCAGAGGATCGAGCGGAATCCCCTTAGCCTTGTGCCGGCCGATGACGGCCGGCAGCTCGAGATCTTCGTACCAACCGTCGACCGTCAGCGAGGTGCCGATGGAAAACGATTTATTGTCGTTCGGCGTGATAGTGTCCGTTCTCAGTCTGGACTGTTTTGACACACACTGCAGCAGGACTGAGAACAC
>JAKIXL010000070.1:0-5355 GCA_022709105.1 Thermoplasmatota archaeon
ATTCCCTTGGTGGTGAACGGATAGGGGGCGATGGTCGGCTTGGCGGTGGATATGCGCTCCACTAGCTGGCTCTTCCCTACGTTGGGGTAACCGGCGATCACCACGGTCTGCACCGCAGTGTCCACAGCAGGCAGCTGTCTCAGCTTGTCACGGGCCTTCTGGCAGAACTCGAGGTCCGGCCCTACTCGGTTGATCACGGAAGAGAACCTCCCGTAGAACTCCCTGGTCGCTTTGGCCACCTCGTCGATGTTGGGGGCCCTCCGCACCTTGAGCAGATATTTGCGCTGGAGGTCGGAGCACTTCTCGGCGCACCATGATAGGTTCGCCAGCGCCTTCTTCAGATTGTCATGACCGATGATGACGTCGATGAGCTGGGAATAGAACTCCTCCTCCTTCTCCATCCGGGGGAACGAGCGGACGTACTTCAACAGCGTGGTGGTGGTCATGTCCCCTATGGTGGTGATCTTGGCGATGTTGGTCTTCTTGACCGTGTCGAAGGCGGCCGCCCCGCTAACCTCCGCCCTGGAGGCCCGGGCGAAGGCCCGGTCCAGTAGCTCCTGGGCCGTCATTATGGTCGGTATCTGCCGCTTCCAGTCCTGCATGGGCGGCCATAGGAGAGAGCAAGTTATTAAGTTATCATCCGCCGATGGTCCGCGACGATGAGCCCCGGGATCGCGTTCCAGTTCTGGTTGACCGACGGAGACCGCCGCATCCTGGGCGAGGAGGACGCGAGACTGCTCGCTGCCATCTCGAGGCTCGGCTCCCTCGAGTCCGTGGCGATGGAGCTGTCTATCGGCGTCGAGGACGTCAGAGAGGCGCTGGCCCGCATCAGGGACGATTGCGGAAAGAAGATCGCCGGCGGCCCGGAGACAAGATGCCACCTGACCGAGTACGGAAAGGCGCTCCTTGACGAGTTCAGCAACAAACGGAGGCGGGCCGCGGAGCAGTTGGCCAACGCTTTCAGGAACCCGGCCCCCGCTGCCGACGGGATCGTGTTGGTTGACGGGAGGATCGTGCTCATAAGGCGCGGGCGGGAGCCAGAGAAGGGGAAATACGCCCTGCCGGGCGGCTTCGTGGAGCATGGGGAGCGCGTCGAGGAGTGTGTGGTGCGCGAGGTGCGTGAGGAGACCGGCCTGCGTACCGAGCCCCTTGAGCTGATGGGCGTGTACTCGGACCCTTCGAGGGACCCACGGGGGCATATCCTCAGCATGGTATTCCGAATGAGGGTCCTGGGCGGCGAGCTTGGGGCCGGCGATGATGCCGAGGGGGCTTCGCTCTTCGACCTCGACGCGCTGCCAGAGCTGGCCTTCGACCACGCCAGGATCATCGCGGACTACCTGAAGGCCTCTGGCCGAGGCCGCTGATCCGCCCCATCTCAGAACCTGACCCCAGGCTGGAAAGCTTTTTTACCGACGGCAAGCGTACAAAGGAACGATGCTGCAGGACGATCTTGACACCAGGATACTCCGACTGTTGCAGCGCAACGGCAAGCTTACCTATGAGGAGATAGGCGCGATCGTCGACCGGTCTCCGTCGACCATACGCGACCGCATCAAGAAGCTGGAGGAGAACAAGACCATAATGGGCTACTCCGCCATCGTGAACCACGAGCGGATGGGCATAAGCTGCGACGCGTACATAGCTGCGGACATACCGCCGGACAAGGCGCAGACAGCGATCGCCTCCCTGTTCTCCATGGAGAGCGTTTCCGAGATCCTCAGGGTCACCGGGGAGCGGAGGATAATGTTCCGGGTGCGGGCCGCCAACAACGCTGAGATGATCGACCTAATAGACCGCAAGATACGGCCCCTGGGTTTCCACAACATCGAGGTGACCGTGGTCCTGGAGCCGGTGGTCCGTTATCCCGGGCTTTGATCAGCGGACCCCGGCGGCCTCGTCGGGAACCGCCAGAAGAAGGCGGCGGCCGTCCTTGGATGCCTTGCCCACGGAGCTCTTGGACACGACCCAGAACTTCCTGGTCAACAGGCCGCTCTCGAGGACCATCGGGCTCACCCGGAGTATTCTCTCCAACTGCTCCGGGGAATAGTGGGGGGTGCCGTACTGGCCCACCAGCGTCACGTGAGGGTTGGAAGGGGCCAGGGACAGAGATGATATCTGTACGATGTGGGCCTCGAAGGCCGGCTCGTCATCCCCCAGCCAGTCCAGGTCCCACATAAGGACCAGGTCCGATGCTCCGTTCTCGACGGCGGCCTCGGCCTCTGCCAGCATGATCGCCTCCAGAGCATCGGGGCAATAGTCCCCTGCCGGACAGAGCGTCTCCCTCCCCGGCACGATCGTCAGGTGGCCATCGTCAATGGCCGCGTCCAGAATCCGTGACCGCGGCGCCTTGGCATCCTTGTCCCACCTATCGCTCAGCAAGATAAGACGCTGGGACTCGTTCATCCAAGATATCATTTCGGTGACCACGCGGACCTGCTCGGAATCACTGCGGTAGATGTGCGCCGCGTGGTCCCCCTTGCTTAGCCCCTCATACCATCGCTTCATCTCATTCCCCCGGCCTCATGTCGGCCCAAGGGCGGGTCCGAGAACCCGCCCGCCGGCCCTATCTCTTGCCTCCCAACGCTCTTTCCAACCTATGGTCGATCACTTCCCAGTTGACGACGTTCCAGAAGCTGGCAGTGTACTTGGCCTTTTCGTTTTTATAGTCCAGGTAATATGCGTGCTCCCACGCGTCCATCGCCATGAGGACCTTGAACCCAGGGATCGCGTATAGGTCATGGTCCTTTATCTGGACAAGGAGCGGCCGCTCTAACTGGCCGCACCAGACCAACGTGGCCCAGCCCGACGACTCCACGGAGTTGGCCAGCTCGGTGAACTCTTTCTGGAACCGCTCGAAGCTGCCGAACTCCTTGTTGAGGACATCGGCGAGCATGCCTCCCGGCCTCCCCCCTCCTCCGGAGGAGGCGGGGCGCATGTTGTCCCAATAGAGCGAGTGGAGCATGTGGCCCCCCACGTTGAACGCGAGGGCCTGGGCCTCGCACCTCATGTTCGGCATGGCATCGCCGGCCCTTGCCTTCTCCATCCTCTCCAGGGCAGCGTTGGCCTGATCGACGTATTTCTTATGATGGCCGTCGTGATGGAGCCTCAACAGTTGTTCTGAAATGCTTGGCGCAAGGTCCCCGTACCCGTAATGCAGGGCGGGGAGCGAATAGCGTCCCTTGCCATTGGTCATGGTACATCGCCTTCTGGGAGCCACGACTATAATTTACTTTTGACAGATGTCGGCGCGTATAGGCGCTGGGAACGATCTCAAGGGACAAGGCGGCGCCTGTTGGTCCCTGCCTTCCGGTGCAGGCATGGGCTCGCGTGCGGGCTGCTGGGTACCTTTTTACCGTAGGACCCGCAGTTTTCTAGGGGGACCTATCTCGCGTTCTCGGAGGACAGCGGACGCAGCAAGCGTTCTTCGACCTTCAGGCCGCAGCTGTCGCAGTAGCGCGCATCGTCCATGATCAGATGCGAGCACCGGGGGCAGCGTCCTCGCAGCAGCACCTTGCCGTTGACCATGGCCTGAACCGGGAGGTCCTCGCATCTCGAGGGCATCTCTATGTGCAGCCTGTCATCGTTAGGGGGGATGATAGGCACGATGACATGGCCGCAGTAGGCGCAGGCGTTCCAGTTGAGAGCGATGTGCCTCCGGCAGGAGGGGCACTCCTTCTTGAGAACCAGGGCGCAGTACGGGCAGACGATATAGTCATCGTGGACGAACACGCCGCATCTTGGGCACCGTCCGTTCTTCTGCCCAATGCGCAGACGCGCGTCCAGGCCGGCAAGTCCGCCGTCATCAGCCATCACCTCGTGTTCGATCCTGCCCTCTGCTCTCATCTAGGTCACGGCCTTCTTACCGAGGGCAGATTAAATATCTTTTTCGACATATTTATCAATGGTGGACACCCAGCATATGTCCCATCATGCTTATCTAGGCCTTAGCCCCTTTTTGACCGCCTTCATGGCGGGGGCCGGCAATGGCGGTGATGATGCAGAGGAGAGAGCGCTGGATCGTCCTACTCATTACCAGCGTGGGCGCTATGATGGGGCCTCTGGACTCCACCATAGTCAGCGTTACCCTTCCTACCATCTCCAGCGATCTGGAGATGGATTACGCGGCCTCGATATGGATACCTACCTCATACCTACTGGCGGTCGCCAGCCTGCTCCTGACCATGGGCCGCTTGTCGGACCTCCGAGGCAGGAAGATCATCTTTGAACTGGGATTTGCCGTTTTCATAATCGGTTCCTTCCTGTGCAGCGTGTCGGCGACCGGAGGGCAGATGATCGCCTTCCGCTTCCTGCAGGGGACCGGAGCGGCCATGATGATGTCCACCTCGCCTGCCATAATCACAGCGGCCTTCCCTCCCCATGAGAGGGGGAAGGCCTTGGGCATCAATGCCATGTCCGTTTACATCGGCCTCAGCCTAGGTCCTCCGCTGGGGGGCTTTCTCACGGCATCCTTTGGCTGGCCTTCGATATTCCTTGTGAACGTTCCGATCGGCCTGATCGTCATAGCCCTTTCCATCCTGATGCTGAAGGAGCCTTCCCGGAGCGCTCGCCCCCGCCCTTTCGACCTGGCCGGCGCCCTGACCTTCGCCGTGGGGCTCTCCGCGCTTCTGACCGCTCTCACCCTGGGCGAGGGGATGGGGTGGACGTCCCCGGGATCTATTGCGCTCTTGACCGTGGCGGCCCTCTCCTTGGCGGCGTTCCTTTTCATTGAGCACCGGAAGGCCCGGGAGGCGATGCTGGACCTTGAACTGCTCACGGGCAACCGCTTGTTCGCCATGGCGAACATGTCCGCTCTGCTGAACTACACCTCTTACTTCGGTGTGTCCTTCCTGCTGTCGTTCTACATGCAGCGGGTGCTCGGTCTCTCCCTGTACCTCACGGGGATGGTCCTTTTGTCTATGCCGCTGGTCATGAGCATCCTGTCCCCGGCCATGGGCTGGGCCTCGGACAGGATAGGGTCCAGGGTCCTTGCCTCAGGGGGCATGCTCCTCATTTCCGCCGGCCTGCTGCTGCTGGGCACGGTGGACGGCTCGACCTCGGTGCACAATCTTGTCTTGTACCTGGTGATCATGGGAATAGGCATGGGGATGTTCTCGTCGCCCAACACCAGCGCGGTCATGGGGTGCGTGACCGGAGACCAGCTGGGGGTCGCATCGGGGACCTTGTCGACCATGCGAGTTGTCGGCCAGTCGCTTAGCTTGGTGATCATGGGCGCCCTTGTCGCCACCGTGGCCTCCACCACTCTGCTGACCGAGCTGTTCTCAGGCAGCCTCGGGGCGGGCGCCCCGTCCGATGTGGAGGGCTTCGTAGATGGGATGAGGCTTGCGTTCACCGTCT
>JAKIXL010000070.1:5365-7326 GCA_022709105.1 Thermoplasmatota archaeon
TCGCGTTCGCCGGGGCCATCACCTCCCTGGCACGCGGGAAGGTGATACGATGCGAGGGGCTGGAGGACCAGGCTGGTCTTTGATGTCGACGACGGACCCTGCCCATTGGCGAATGACAAAACCTATATGCCGAGCCTTTTTTATCGCCCATCATGGCCAACCTTAACGTGGCGGTCATCGGCCCGAACGACTTCGCCAAGGACCTCGGCAAGAAGGGCACCGTTTCGGACATCACGCTCTACGACCTGAAGCAGGGCGCCGATACCGTCACCTTCATAGAGCCCACCAAGTATCCCGACCGCCTTGCTCCGCTGTTCTATGCCGCCTCCTTGGCCGACCGCGCCCTGATAGTGGTGGACGCCATCAACGCCCAGCTAGGCGAGTGCATCGTCATGCTGCAGTGCGCCGGGGTGAGGGATGGCCACATCGTACTTCGCAACTATCTGGCACAGGAACAGCTGGCCCCCTTGATCAAGGGGACCGTTCTGGAGGGATATAGGTACGTCGATGAGGACAAGGCCGCGTTGAGGGAGATGCTGTTGGAGGAGGCAAGGAGCAGGCCATCGGCCAAAGAACTGGGAAAGGGCGCGGTGCCCATTGACCATTTCTTCAACGTGAAAGGCGTGGGCACGGTCGTCCTTGGCTGCGTCGCGTATGGGCGGATCGAGAAGCATGACGAGCTTAAGGTCCTGCCCACTGCCCGCACGGCCTTGGTCCGCTCGATCCAGAAGCATGACGATGACTTCAGCGACGCGGTGCATGGTGACCGGGTAGGGCTCGCCTTGAAGAACATCGATGTGGAGCAGCTTGACCGCGGGTACGTGCTCACGGCCGATGAGCGGGTAAAGAGCGACAGCGCCATTACCGCAGAGGCCGAGCTGGTAAGCTACTGGAAGACGCCGCTGAAGCAGGGCATGGTCCTGCATCTGGGACACTGGATGCAGTTCGTCGCCGCCCGTGTGGAGAGTGTCGACGACAGTGGCGACCCCCGCCGGCCGACCGTCACCCTATCCCTCGATAAGCCGGTGGTGCACCCTCCGGGCTCACGCGCCGTCCTCATGTACCTCGAGGGGGGCAAGCTCAGGGTCGCCGGGTCCATGGCCTTGCCGTAGGCGACAGTTGGATGAACCATGACCGAGATACGGTCAGGCGAGACATATGGACTTCGAGAGGTTCATAATCGATCTTAACGCGAAGTGCTTGTGCGGGTGCATGGAGGGGGACCGCATCCATAAGATCTACCGATTCCCCAACGACTACGGCGCATCGGTGGTCTCTGCACCAAAGGCGGACCTCGAGGCCCGAGGCACCTTCAGGCTGTACGTGCTGCATTATGAGAGCCCGGCCCCGGAGCACGAGTGCGAGATCGTCCGCGACAGCGATCTTACCGACGACCACATTGTGTGCCGGGACTGGAACGACGCGGAGAGATGGCTGCGGAGGGTCTACGATCTCGCGCCGGGCAGGCACTCTCATTGCCATTGATGGTCTCGGCGGGAAACATCGCGCCTCGGCCCGAACGATGTTCACGATCGCAGGACCCAGGCCTACCGGCTCACGGCCTCGCTCGACGAGATCGGCCGCGGGAACCGCAGATATGCCGCCCTTGCCCTCCGGCCGCCCACTTACTGTTTTCGCACCAGGTACTCAGCGATGCCGTAGCCCTTCTGACCGTTGAGATCGAACTCGGCCAAGGCCTCGTGCAGAACGGACATCGTCCTGCCGTCCCGGCTGGGGAACGGTATCGCCACCATTCGCAGCACCTCGGCCGTGATCTTATGCTTGCCCTTGGCCTCATCTACCAGGGACATCGCCATGGAGCATGGCGTGCCGTCAGGGTCGAGCACTGTCCTCACGTTCGCCTTCACCACGGGCAGGTCCTTTCCATACATGTGGAAATAGCCTCCTGACGCCTCGCGCTGCTCAGTGAACTTCTTGGTGACGCTGAACGCTACATTGTC
>JAKIXL010000071.1 GCA_022709105.1 Thermoplasmatota archaeon
CGGTTACCGCGCGAAAGGCGGAAAGTTCGCTATTGTCTCCTGATGCAGCGTAGATAATTAGATGAATATAAAATCGGGGAAGGCAGGTCTCCGACCTATCTTCCAATCAAGTGACCGGACTACGACCAGTCCCCCCTCGACTCGAAGATAAGGGCCACCTTGCCGCACTCAGGGCAGACATGCCTCCCATCAAGGATGTTCTGCGAGGTGTCCTCGCCGACCGGCTCCACCTTGGTTATGTCTGGGAAGTACTTCTTCGAGAAGTCCTCCGAACCGTAGAACACGACCTCGGCCTTGCACCGGCGGCAACGCTGTGGCGGATGCCTCTGGTCCTTAAGGCCGAAGCTTCGGCACTTGGGGCATATCGACGGCCACATGTAATGGTCCCCTGCCCCTTGGAACCCGAAGCCCGCGTACAGCTCCTCTGACCTGAACCCGCAACCCTTGCATATGGCTACGAACTTCGACCCCATCGTCCCATCCATCACCGCATCGAAATGGGAGCATATAATCGCTACCCATCGGGCCGAGGCAGAGGGCAGCTTGGACGTGACCTTGATGCAGATGTTGTCTCCGCTCTTCGCATGTACGGTCGACGCGGACCTAATGGTCCTGGGCAGGGACATATGTAGCTATCAAAGGACGGGCATAGAAGGTTCCTGTGCCGGCAGGAGGGGATCTGGCGAGACGGTCTCGCCGGGGCATCAATGCGGGCGGATCGGGGAAAGGGCCGTTGGGGGCTCGTTCATGCCCCATAATCATATTGGCACGGGACGGACACGCTCCAGAAAGCTGCATCCACCTCATGATATGTAACAAAGAGGGGATCGGCGCTCCACCATATGCATGGACCGCCTGCATGATGGGCCCCCTATCGGGATGGTTAGCAACGATCTCTGGACCTCGAGCAAGTGCGGAGCGAAGGCCAAAGCCGGCACTGTGCTTGGCTATTGGCCATCATGGGAGGCCGAAGGCCCTGTGGCCCCAGCTCAGTATGCTGAAAAATGAAAACCTATTAATCTCACACCTATTATGGGGTTAGAGATTTGGATGCCAGAGATATTACTCTTTACCAAGCCGGGCTGCCAGAAGTGCGATTACATCAAGGAGCGGATACCCGCCGGGCTTCATGTCAGCTACGTGGACACATCAACCGCGGAGGGCCTGGCCGAGGCCGCTTACTACGAGATCCTGGGAAAGCACACCCCTATCCTGGTGGTGGACGATCAGGTGACGGAGGGGGCCATCGCCATCATGGCCCGTCTCAACGAGCTTGCCGGCAACGGCGCGAAGGTGTAAGATAAAAACATGATCTGCCTCGGTATAGAAGGCACGGCCCACACCTGCGGCGTGGGGATAGTCGATGAGGACGCGAACATCCTGGCGAACGAACTGGACATGTACCGCCCAGAGAAGGGAGGCATCCACCCCCGCGAAGCTGCCAATCATCATTCCGACGTCGTCGTGCCACTGATACGCAAGGCCTTGGACGCCGCCGGCGTGGAGATGAAGGAGATCGATGTGGTCTGCTTCTCCCAAGGTCCCGGGCTCGGACCCTGCCTTAGGACGGTAGCCACTGCCGCGCGCGCACTGGCCGTTTCACTGGACCGACCCATCATCGGCGTCAACCACTGCATCTCCCACCTGGAGATCGGCGTCGCCAAGACCGACTGCACGGACCCCGTGCTCCTCTATGCCTCGGGCGGCAATACTCAGATCATATCTTTCGCCAATGGCAGGTACCGAATATTCGGGGAAACGTTGGACATAGGCATAGGCAACATGTTCGACAAGCTCGGGCGTGAGCTCGGGCTCGGCTACTATGCCGGCCCGAAGATCGAGAAAATCGCCCAGGAAGGCAGCAGGCTGCTTGACCTGCCGTACTCGGTCAAGGGCATGGACATGGCCTTTTCAGGGATCATGACCGCCGCCGTCGCCCACCGCGCTCGTGGCGAGAGCCTCGAGGACATATGCTTCTCTGTCCAGGAGACCTGCTTCGCCATGTTGACGGAGGTCACGGAGAGAGCGATGGCGCACATCGAGAAGAGCGAAGTGCTCCTCGGCGGCGGGGTGGTGCAGAACAAGCGCCTCCGAGCCATGGTAGCTAGGATGACGAGCGATCGCGGCGCGGAGATGTTCGTCCCCGAATCTCGATTGTGCATCGACAACGGCGCCATGATCGCGTGGACCGGACTGCTCATGCACAACGCCGGAGTGAGCATGACCATCGATGATACGAAGGTCGATCAACGGTATCGCACCGATGAAGTAGAGGTCAGCTGGCGCTGATCATCCGGCATCCTTCTTCAGGGCCTTCTGCTCACCGACCATCTTATCCACCAGCTCGAGGAACTCCATCTCCCGGCCCTTAGGCACCGTGGCCCCTGAAGCGATGCGGTGCCCCCCTCCGACCCCGCCTACCTTCTGTCCGCACTCCCTTAGCGCGGCGGCGAGGTCAACGCCGCTCTCTAGTATGTCGAAAGTCCCCCGGGACGAGACCTTGATGTCATCGCCCGATTCCGCCAGGGCCAAGGTCGGTTTCCCCCGGTCGCCGAAGTATTGCATGGTGACCCCGCTCAGGATGCCTGACAGCCCGAGATTGTCGTTGAAGAAGTATTGTATGTTCTCCATCTGGGTGATGCCACTGGCAACTATCTTCCTAAGGGAGGCCTGTACCTCGTCGGTGTAGATGCGGCGGAGCGCTCTGGCCTCCTCCATCGCCGAAGGGTCCCCGAGCGTCAGCGCGAGCCCCACGCCCTCATTGTTAGAACGGCCGCAGGCATTGAGCAGTCCCGCCATGGTCTCTGCGCTCATGCCCCATTTGGGCGAGTAATAGCGCTCGTGCACGACCTCGTCCAGCGTGGTCATGGGAGTCCCCTGCGCGGTGAGCTTTAGCGCGAGCAGGGAAGACAGCTTCATCCTCGACGCCACGTCCAGCCTGTCAGCGTCAGCGTCCTCTGGAACGCCGGCATCGGCCAGCAATGCTTTCGCCCCCTCAGTGGACCCGGAGATCCCTATCACGTACGGGTCTGTCGATCCTACCAGTCCATCGAGGACCGGGCCTTCGGGCAACAGGGAGCCAGGGCGGGCCTCCACCACCCTTCTCTTCCGCCCTTCCTCGAACAGCCATTGGTTAAGCCCGGAGAGCCCCCTGATGGCCTGCCGATCGCCGGCGATGCCTGCGAAGGCAATCGGAAGGAGGTCCCAGTTCCGCTCGTCCATATTGGCCGCCAGGAGCATGCACACTGCCGATGCTGACGCCGAGGTCATGCCGTCCATCCCTGCCAAATGAGGGTTCACATGCACGACCTTCTCCGAATCCATCTGCGGTGAATGGTGATCGAGAACGATGACCCTGCAGTCCAGACCCTCAAGGGCCGCCAAGTGCGATGAGCCCATGTCACTGAAGACCATCACCTCGCAGCCCGGGGAGGTCTCGGCGATCACCTTCTCGTTAAGGCCCTTGACGATAGTGGCGTGGAAGCGCTTTCCGGCGCGGAGCAGCGCATTGCACATCACGCCTGCCGAGGATATGCCGTCAGCGTCATAATGAGAGACCAGGCGGACCTCGGACGCCTTCTCCAGTTCCGCCTTGGCTAAAGAAATACGAGAAAGGAGTTTATCAGGCAGCTGAGTGCCTGCGTCCATTCACCATCACTCGATGAGCAGCTCAGCGTTGGCTATGGAGTACTGCCAGTCCGCGGGGAGGCTGCCCTCGCGCTTGTAGTACTTAACGATGCGGCGGATCTTGGACTCCACCATCTGAAGGTTCCTCTTGTTGGCAAGGTCCTTCTTGTTCTCCTGAAGGTGGGCCTGCAGATTGATGGCCTTCCTCATAAGGGCGACGAGGTCGTCCGGGATGTTGGCCTGCAGGTCGTTCTCCTTAAGGATCTCCAGGACCGTCCTACCGGTGGCGAGCTTGACGTCGGGAACGGCGTGCTGGTCGCGGAGAAGCAGGCCGATGCGGGCCATGGTGACGCCGTCCTTGCCCATCTTGATGACCAGACCTTCTATCTCTTCCTTGCTGAGGGGCACCCACGCGGGGTTCTCGGTGATCAACGGGCGCTGGGACCCGGACCTCCCCCTCCTTCTTGCATGCATGCGAGCCATGATGTGACCTCCAAATGTGAACTGATTAGCGTTTAGGTGGCGAGGTTTAAGCCAATCCCCGTTCTCGTATTTAACATTTAACTGCCAGGAGCGATCTAACCACTGGGCCTCGCTCGTCCGGTGGCCTCGCGCGCCCAATCGATGATAGAGATGTATTCGACCAGGGGAAAGGACAGGGGCCGCGGAAGCTCGCGGAAGATCCTCCATTCCATCTCCGCCTTCGAAGGCCGGCCCCCGAGCTCGCCCGCGTAGACCGACACACCCCCGATGTTAGAACTGGCCTTGGGCAAGAACTCACGGCCAACCTCCTCCCGGAACTCGCGGAGCATCGCCTCCAGGCTCGTTTCGCCCTCCTCCACCTTACCGCCGGGCATCTCCCATCCGCCCCTGCGGGGGTTGAAGACCATGACGAACTCGTCACCTTCGAACGCGATCCCGTACACGTAGTTCATCGCGACACCGCGATCATGGCATGGTCCTTCTCCATGGGATCGAGGCGCACCACCTCTTTAACCTTAAGACCGGCGGCGATCAACTGCCTCTTTGACCCCTCATAAGTGCGCAAAGGGTCCTGGGCCACATCCTCTGAGCGTGACTTGATGACCAGCAGGCCGTCCGATGCGCTGAAGGCGTTGAAATTGCGGATGAAGATCTGGGCCTGCCCTTTTTGGGCGATGTCCTGGTAGACGACGTCCGCAGAGGACACCGCGAAGGAATATTCCTGAGGCCTCGTGGCATCGGCGAGCAGCGGGACCATGTTGGGGCGGGACTCGCAAACCGAGACGAGATCCCGAAAGGAACGAGGGGAGACCTCGATGCAATAGACGGTGCCCCCGGTGACGATGTCTGCAATGTGGCTCGCCGTGGTCCCCGAGGCCGCGCCCAAATACAGCACATTGGTTCCCGGCCGGAAGGGGAAGTGCTTCCCTCCAGAACGGATGTAGGCGGATAGCTTGCTTCGGGTGGGCACCCATTCGCGATATTGGACCTCGCCGCTGATGACCAACCGCTCGCCGTACACCGCGTGGCCGGGATCGGAGTTCCTGGTGTACAGGCGCTCGCCGTCGGTGAAAACGCCTTCAAGCCCTGCAGAGCGAATCGTTCCACTGCTCATCGTGCCGAAGGAACGCACCACCAGATAAATAGATGCGCGGCGCCGATAGATCTCGTTGCGGATACGGCGTGAACGTTGGGCCGCATAATGCAGAGGGCCGCAAGATCGGGGAGATCCCCAAGCACATGCCAGGCCAGGAAGCGGCGGCGAGGGAGGTCGCCCGGCCATGCGCTCAGATGGTGGACAGTTCCGCAAGTTCCAGAAGGCGGCCGGCAAGGACCTCCGCCAGACAGGTCCGTGGATGCGGTCCGGCGATCGATATGAACGTGACCACAACACGCTTCTGGATGATGTGATATGAAGACCGGGCGCCCGGCATCCATTCCAGATGCTCCTGCGCTCCCGGCCTCTCAAGAGAGAAGTAAAACTGCTGGTCATGGAGTACGGAGAACGGGCAACCTAGGGGAGCTCATTGCCGGCCTTTATTGCCGCCTTCTCTCTGCATTCCGCTGACCTATGGGGGTCTGTTCCCCGATATCTCTCTCAGGTCTACCCTGCGGGGGCTGACCTGAGCGAAGTCCATGGTCCCCTCACGGACCTCGACCGTTCGCCCTCGGATCGGCCCCTTGAACGGGATCTGGACGTTCAACATCCTGCCGTCGAAGGCCGCGTCGGCTTCGTCGACGTTCACTGGATGGGCCAGAAAATAACAGCCGATTATGGCCGCATCGGCCTTATCCGCATGGATGCAGAAGCTGGTCTCGGTGACCTCCAGATCAATATCCTCCCGCCTTACTCCAGGCAGCTCGACCTGGATCATATACCTGTCCCGATCGTGATCGATGCTCACGATCGGCACTAATAGCGGCTTGTCCCCTATCATCTTCAGCCTCTCCACTTTCTAGGCAACACAGGGAATAAAACGATTTCTGCCCAATTCGGGAAGAACGACGGGCCTTCGCCTGACGCAGGGTCCATCATGGCCTCGTGAACTTTCCTCATCAACGGACGGCGGGCGGACCGCCTGCTCCGCTCTCGGACCATAGAACGCTCAAATATTAACGCCTTTTATATTGCCAGATAGGCTCTATCTTTATTACTCTTTTTTATAGGTCAAGGTCATGCCGGTCACGGAAGTGATGTGCTCCATGCTGACATCGATGCGTTTTGAACAGGAAGATGGAAAAGAGAGCGGGCGTCTTGCGGTGTACTTGCGCAAGTCGTTCACATGCCGGGTCCCCCTCGGTTACATCGACTATGAGAACGCCGAGGAAAAGGAAGCGCTCCGCAAGATAATGATCGCCGGCCACTCGGACGTCGAGATCATAGGCCCCCATGTGGAGATAGGCAACTTCGTCGATCTATACTTCAAGCAGTGAGGGATATTATGGAACTGAAATTGAAGATCGTTCACGACGAGGGGAAAGAGAGCGGGATAATTCATGTCCACAAACCCGTGGGAAATGAGCTTCGGAAGATCGGGGAGATGAGGTTCAGCGATGCCAGCGATAAGCGCTGGCTCCTCATGGTCATGACCGATGGCCACCCCAATGTCTCTGTGATTTCCTGAAAACCCCTTCCTCATTTTTATCCACAGGTCCAAGATAGCCGGCCCTGCGGTCGGCCGCGCCGGGCCAGAAGACGGACACCGCGCGACCGGCCAAACCCGCGGCCCGGTGAACATGTGACCGATCCTCATTTTCGCACTAGCTAATTAAAGGAGGGCCGCGATACACCGGCGATGCTGAAGGAGCTGGAACGGATAGCATACCTTGTCAGGGACGCGGTCAGGGCGCTCCCCAAGGACTTCGATCGCGGGGCCGAGATGTACATGGGAGCTGACGGAACGCCGACCTCCAGCATAGACAAGGTTGCCGAGGACGTTATATTCAAGGCGGTCGAGGACAGGGGGCTTGAGGCAAATCTGCTGAGCGAAGAGGCAGGCTTGGTGGACCGGGGCTTCGAGGACACGCTCGTGATCGACCCTATCGACGGCACCCACAACTCGATCCTGAACGTACCGATGTACAGTGTGTCCCTGGCCGTGGGCAAGCGCTCGCTCCTCGGAGTCGAGCACGCTGTCCTGCTGGACCTGGTGACCGGCGCGCTTTACAAAGCCTCCAAAGGCCAAGGGGCCACGATCGATGGG
>JAKIXL010000072.1:0-4871 GCA_022709105.1 Thermoplasmatota archaeon
TGCGACCAGAGCGATAGCGGTGGCGACCTCCTCCAGCACCTCCTTCCGAGAGAGGAACCCCAGTCCACGGACCCGGCCACCAGTGCGCTTCGATGCCGCTCTAAGCTCAGGTTCCAGACTGCCGCTTCCTAGAACGTGGAGCTCGGCCTTGACCCCGCTCTTTTCGTACCCCTGCAGCAGCAGATCGAGCCCTTTATGCCTTTCCAGCACTCCTACGAAGACGAAGTGCGGCACAGCGCCCCTCCTCTCTACGGTTCCCGGCGAGGGCACGAAGTTCGGAAGAACCACCGAGGCCAGAGAGGCCCGCTCCCGCAGGAACCTGGCCATGTACTCAGAGGGGGCGATGATGCGGTCGATGCCGCCGAGCCTTTTCCTGAAGCCGCTCCCGCGCCACAGCTGGGGCGGGCGGCCGGTGCGCAGGGAGCAGGTGAAGCACCTGCTCTCGCCACAGGCGTCCCTTCCCAAATAGGACAGGTCGCTGCGCGGGCATACCGCCCAATGGTCGTGCGCGGTGTACAGCTGCGGGGGCCCGAGGGGCTCCAGCACACCTTGCCCAAGAAGCGAGATGTTATGATGGTGCACCCATGACGGACCGACCTCGTCCACGACCCTGGACACCATGCGCTCGGCTGCCCGGGAGCGGCCGGTCATGTAGGCGAGCCGCGAGGAGGACGCTCCAAGGGAGGTGTTGATCTCATGGACGGTCACGTCGGACGATATCGGTGCCGGACGCTTGCCCTTGGCCTTGAGCGCGAACGCGTCCCGGCTGTGGACCACATGGACCTCGTGTCCGCGCCTCACCAGCTCCTCGGCGAGATACCTCACGTGGACCGCGTCCCCGCCCAGATGATAGGGGGGGTAGAAGGTCGAGGTCATCACAACTCGTTCTGTTTCCATGTTCTACCTAGTGAGCGTCTCTCATCCCGTGGAAGACGTAGTTGTTGGTGATCTTCATCGCATACCTTGTCGCAAGGTATAGGTCCGACGGTTCCCGGAGCAAGTGCTTCACGTTCGACAGCCACCATCTCCCAGAGGTGTACAGCGCCTTGTACGCCATTTTCCTGGCCTTGTCCAGGTCCTCCGGGGTCATCTTCTCCGTGCCGACCACGGAGGCGTGCTGGTACATCTTGCGGAAATCAGGCTCCTCCAGTCCGGTGACCCCATAGATCTGCTCATGGAGCCTCGTTCCAGGATAAGGCACCGCGACGTTGAACTGGGCCGAGGTCGGCAGCGTCTCACGCACGAACCCCAGCGTCTCCTGGACGCTGTCCCAGTCCTCGCCCGGCAGGCCGAATATGAACGAGCAAAGGACCTTAAGGCGCACGGCCTTCGCGGCCAGCACGGCCTCCTTGGCCTGCTCCACGGTCACGTGCTTCTCCACCGAATCCAGGATGCGCTGGCTTCCGGACTCTATGCCAAAGGAGATGCCTCGGCACCCGGCCTTGCGCATGAGCGCCAACAGCTCCTTGTCTGCCAGATGGGCGCGGGTATTGCAGTACCACTTGACCTTGAGATCCTCTTCTATGAGGCTGCGGCAGATATCCTCCACCCGCTTGCGGTTGAACGTGAACGTCTCGTCGAAGAACGACGCCGTCCTCAGACCGAAGCGCTCCTTGAGATATCGCAGCTCCTCGAGGATGTGCGGCGCGGTCCTCATCTTCCAGGGAGTGCCGGCCACGGTGCAGAAGGAGCACTTGTAGGGGCAGCCCTTGCTGGTGTAAAGGATGGTGAACGGGCGGCCGGCGGGCGCGGTGACGTAATACGGCTTTAGGTCCGGCAGCAGGTCGAAGGCAGGGATCGGCATCAGGTCATAGTCCTTCAGGGGAACAGGCTTTCCCGTGGTCCTGATGTCATCGTTCGCCCGGAATGCGATGCCGGCCACACCGTCCAGGGAGCTTCCGCTCGAGAGCGCGTCGATGAGCGCCGGAGCCACGACCTCGTAGTCCTGCCTGATGTAGATGTCCAGATCTGGGGCCTCGGTCAGCACCTGCCTGGGCATGGTATGGAGCGTCCAGCAGATGCCTGCGGTGGTGATGCTCTTGTCCACCTCCTTCACCGTGGACGCGGCCTTTTGGTCCCAGTCGAAGGTGGTAGGCGTGAACCGATACACCGCGGCGTCCGGTCGGAACCTGCGCACCTCGCTCTCCAGGTCGCCGTAGCTCTGGTCCCTTCCATTGAGGTCCAACAGCGAGACCTGGTGGCCGGCCTGGCGCAGCAGGGCCGCGGTCTGCAGCAGGGAGTACGGCTCCAGGACCGAGTAGCGCTCCGTTATCTCGCATCGCTCTTCACGTATGACCGGTATGCCCTCGAACCGAGGAGGGTTGATGAGAAGGACCTTCAATGCCATCCGTCCACCGTCTGCCTGTAAACTTCGGCGGTGCGCTGGGCCATCACCCGGGCGCTGAACTCCTCCAGCACCCGGTCCCTGGCGCGCATGCACAGCGACCTCGCCAGCCTGTGGTCGCCGAGGACGGTATTAAGGCTTTCTGCCAAAATCTCAGCGCTCTTGGGGGGAACGAGCATCCCGGTCGATCCGTGATCGATCATCTCCGGCACCCCGCCCACGCTGCTGGCGATGACCGGTGTGCCCGAGGCCATGGACTCCAGGAGGGTCATGGGAAAGCTCTCCGAGTAGGAGGGAAGGATGAACGCAGAGGCCAGAGGATACAGGTATGGCATCTGATGGTATGGCACCGGCCCGATGAACCTGCACCTGTCCTGCGGGAGGCCGAGGTCCAAGGCCATCGCCTTCCATTGCTCGGTGTTGCCGGTGCCGGCGAAGACGAATGTGGGCCTGAGCGCCGGATCGACCAGCGTGGCGGCCTTCAGCGCGGTGGAGATGCCCTTGAGCGCGATCATGCGTCCCGAGAACAAAACTATGTTCTCCGCGCCCCGAAGGTCCGGGAACCGTTCCAGGCATTCGTCCACGCCCTTGGGAGAGAACATGGCGGTGTCGATCCCATTGTGGATGACCTTGGAAGGACAGGTCGCCCCGAGCTTCTCCTGGCACCACTCGCGGATGAAGTCGGAGACGTATATCAGCGAGGTGCAGCGCTTCATGTACACCCGCTCGAGGGCCTTCAGGAGCGGGAGGAGGAGCAAGGTCATCCGCTCCGAGTTCTCCAGCTTGTTGAGGGGGAGGTCAGCCTCCCGGGTGCCCATGCGCTGCGACCCGATGGTGCTGTGCACGGTGGTCACGGACGGCACCTTCTCGCCGAGCACCTTGAACATGATGTCCGCCATCTGCGCGTGGTTGGCGTGCATGAGGTCGAAATCGTACGCATCGTTCAGCTGGGCGAAGGAGCGCCAGAGGGAGATCTGGAACTGGTTGTTGTACATGAAGGTGTCCTTGGCGGTGCCCAGGGCATGCACGGTGATGTTGTCCGCCCTTGGGACCTGTCCCTCCTTGCCCAAGCAGATGACGTGGACATCGTGGTCGGGCGACAGGTTCTTGGCAAGTTGGACCGCATAGCTGCCGATGCCGCCCCAGCTAAGGAACTCTGGGGTTACCATGGCCACTCGCATGGGCCCCTCAGATGCGTTGGGCGGACAAGCGCGGAACGGCGGCGTCCGCCCGCTTGGCCACTTTCATATCGAACTCGCCTGCGGCGCTCCAGAAGCGCCTCTCCACCAGCTTGGTCAGGATGGTCACTCCCGCTTTCAGGGGGACCAGTTTGGTCTCGCCGGCCCGGGGCAGGTAGTTGATCGGTATCTCCTCCAGCCTCAGCCCTTTCTTGACCGTCTCAGCGAACATCTCCGCCTCCAGCTCGAAATGCTTGGAATCGAGCTCCAGGGTGCGTACGGCGTGAGAGCTGAAGCCCCACATGCCGGTGCACAGGTCGGTGCATGGATGCTGATAGAGCAGGGTCGCGATATCGCTCAGCACGATGTTCCCGAAGTGGTTGAGAGGCGTCATCGCTCCCTCGGCAATGCTGCCCTTGAAGCGGGAGCCCATAACCACGTCCGCGCCGGCCTCGAGGGCCGCTATCACATCAGGCATATATCGCGGAGGATATGTCCCGTCAGCGTCGATCATGATGAGGTATTTGGCGTCCAACATGGATGCCAGGTCGGAGAACTTGGCGCACAGGCCGCCGGTGAGGGCGAGCACTTTCGGCACCACCTCGCGGGGATCGCACAGCGCCATGGCTTGGCGGACCCCCAGTCCCTTGCCCCTCCCCTTCTGTACAAGAACGTAGGCACCTTTCTCACGAGCTATCGCCAGGGTCCGGTCCGTCGACTGACCGTCGACGACGATGACACGGACCTCATATCCCATGCTCATGAGCTCCTTGCGAGGTATGTCATCGATGACCTTTCCTATGCTGCGCTCCTCGTTGAGCGCTGGAATCATTACTACTATTTTGTTCGCGGTCACACTTTCATCCCCGTATACGCAGTGCTATCTCTAATACTATCGGTTTCGATACCATTCAGTCTATCTGCTATGCTCGCCCCTATCGCTACTTTTATAGTAGCCCCAACAGTTTTTATTCGCGCGGAGGATTTATTTGTCATAGGGCATATATAAATGTTTGTTTTTTACCCGGCCTGGCCTCGTCCGAATCAAGTGATATCCCTACCCATAATGATACTGTCGGACAGCTTGTGCCCGGTTCGTCCGACGCTCTTGCTCAGAAGAACAACGGACACCAGGAAGATCGCCATGAAGCAGGCCAACAGCATCGACCGGTAGCCTCCCAGGCCTGGACCCTGAGAGACGATGATGAAGTACGCCCCCTCAAGGCCAGTGATGGCCATTGCCGGCAGGGCGGTGAGGAGCAGCCCCCTCCTCTCCCTAGCACTATAGGAGGCCACAGAGGTAATGGACCTCCACGGCCTGAGCGCCACCGTGATGATCACGGCGGCAA
>JAKIXL010000072.1:4881-7243 GCA_022709105.1 Thermoplasmatota archaeon
CCTCCATGCGGATGTCGAAGGCGCTATTGAACTCGTTCACCTGGAACCACTCCAGGGACCACGGGTAGAACGGCGCGATGGACCCTATGTACGCATCCCCCAGCAGGTGGCCGCCAGCGGCGGCGGCGGCCAACAGGAGCAATGCCGGCCGCGGTCGGCTCAGCGCCACGAGCGGAATGAAGACCATCAGCAGCATCGCTCCCAGGCCGACGAGGGAATGCGACAGGTACCTCAACGGGCCCAGATGGAGAAAGTCCGGCAACAGGGAGAAGAACATCACGTAGGACAGGGCCAGCGCCCTCTCCCTTTTCAAGTGGACGATGAGAGGCAGACAGATGAGGAACGAGAAGGCCATATGGCCAGGTAACCACACGATCGCACCTTTACCGGGCCGAACCGCCCGGCGGGGTGCCTATGGTCCGGCATGGCATTTCAAGCTTTCCCCATTTTGTGTACGATCGGGACGTGGAGCAGGCCCGATGTCGCCCTTTTTCCACTTTCTCGAAGAAGGTAGTTATATATGGGCTATGTTTGGATAGTGCCGGCAATCCGCCGGACGAGGCCGCAAGATGAGCAAGGATGAGGGGAGGGTCCGACCGTCGTTCCTTTACGTATTGAGCTTTCTAGGCATGGCCATCTGCCTGTTCTCCTCCATGGGGTTCGACATCGAGGCCGTCCCTCTGGGAACGCCCTTCGGGTTCTTCGGCCTTCTGCCCTTCTCATACTGGGTAGGGATACTGTTCCTGACGATCTCCATGGGCATCGGTCTGCGTACAGGCTCGGAAACGGCGTTCTTCGTGCAGACGGCCCTGCTCTTCGTGGCGCTGTGGGGCGCCCCGGCCATGTTCTCAAAGTATCCCACGGTATGGGACTCCTACGTCCACTACAGCTCCTCGCTGGAGCTGGTGCGCAACGGCTTCATACCCAACAATGACGTCAACTCCTACGCGTTCAACTATCCGGGGTTCTTCGTCCTCGGTGCGTCCTATGTGCTGCTGGGCGCCCCCGACCCCCTGGTCTTCCTCAGGCTGTACCCGGTCTTCGCGGCGGTCATGACCCTTGCGGCCCTATACCTCTTCGCCCGGACCTATGTGCCGAAGCTCGACTATCGGCTGGCCTTGATCTTCTCCGCGTTCGCCAATGTGTGGCTGCAGTTCAACTACTCTCCTCAGTCCATGGGCCTGGTGGCCGGCCTGCTGATATTCGTGTGCCTTGAGCGGGAGGGAAAGGAGTGGCTGTACTCGGCCATGTTCCTCTTCGCGTACGTGGTCATATCGCACCCCACGACCCTGATCTTCGTCCTTGGCGCGATCGCCTTAAAGGAGGTGGTCGCGAGGGTCATCCGGGTGGCGGTGGCCAGAAGGCACCCCATAAAGTGGGGCCGGCCTTGGCCGGTGGGCGTGTTCATCCTTATATGGCTGGGATGGTTCTTCACCGGGGCATCGTCCTTCTCCCTCAACCTGGTGGAGTTCATCACCAGCCGCCTGGGCGCGCTCATGAACATCAACGAGGGCATCCAGCAGCAGATCGCCATGCGGACGACCCCGGAGAACATCCTCGGAACGCTGTACCCCCAGCTGCGGACGGGAATGATGGCGGCGTTCGCCGCCTTGACGCTGATCGCCTTACTGGCGTATTTGATAAAGCGGAGGAAAGGCCCGGTCAACATGCCGAGCAACATATTGGCCCTGTTCCTTATAGCGCTGGGGATCATCCCGTTGGACATCGTGTTCTTCAACGGCCAACTGTACGACCGGGGGATCATGTACATCGTGCTGGTCGCGCCCATTGTGTTCGTCCCCCTGCTCATGGGCAAGGGGCGCCGCTTCGCGCGCCCGGTCCTGGGGCTGCTGGTGGCCTTGGTGGTGGTCGCAGGGGCCTCCACCATGTTCTATCAGGAGGCGCTGTACGTGACCAACGACCGAGGCATCAAGGCCGCGGACTACCTGTCCAAGCTCGATCCGAAGTGGGTCGCCGGAGGGTTCTATCCCATCGACGTGTGGAGCGAGCGCGGGGAGAGCTATGACCGGGTCAGGATGATCTCCCTGTGGAACCAAAGCCCGGAGCTTGTGGTGTCATGGATGGGGAGCGGGGTGTTCTTGTTCGACGATACCACTCAGATGTGGTATCGGCAATGGGGGATCCAAGAGGTCTACACGTACTACTCGAGCACCGCGCCGGGACATTATAGAGTATATGATAACGGGATGTACTGGGCGATGTACGTGGCGAGGTGATCGGATGAGGATCGGACTGGTCAATCTGATAACCAAGACGGCCGACGTTCAGGCCGACGCGTCGGTGATGCGCACCCAGGGGCTCCGGCCGGGCACGGACGCCGACCTCAACATAGTGGAGACGG
>JAKIXL010000073.1:0-4037 GCA_022709105.1 Thermoplasmatota archaeon
GGCTCCGAGGGAAGCAGGATCGTGCCCACGCTCATGGGGGTGGCGGCCATGGTCACCGCCTTGCTCCCTCAGAGCTTCGACCCGTTATATCGGCTGCAGGAACGGTTAAGGAGGCGGGGCCGTGCGGAATAAGCTGGCGGTGGCCCTGGCCCTTGCTGTGGCCTACCTTGCCGTGTCCAGCATGGTCTTCGTCCCTCGCTCTGTCAATGACGGCATGGACATCACCATCGGGGTGAAGGATGGCGAAGCGACGATGGAATATAGCGTGGCCGGGGGCCGATACATGAGGAACTTGACATCCGTGGCCCTAGAAGTAAGCAGGGTCCACCAGGGCCCTGTTCACGTGCTCATCAACGAAGGACTGGACTTCAGGGTGAAGGTGAGCCTGCAGCGCATGGCCGACCACTTCAACAACGAGCTGCCTTTATATGGCAGCAGCGTCCAGGCCACCGTGATCGGCACCGACGGCCTGCCCGATGTGTTCTCCGACCCCCAGGCAACCTTGGTGGTGGGGCCAGGGGCATACCTGCCCGACTACTACAGCTACCCGGCGTTGGAATGGGTGAAGAGTGGGGGGCTGTGGGTCGGCATCGGTGCAGGCTCGGTGCCCTTTGTGCGCTCCTCGACCGATTCCGGGCGGCCTAACGCTACGATGAGCATCGACTTCATGGAGGCGGAATACGACGGTGGAGCGGGGGTGAGCGCCACGCCCATGGCCAAAGCTCTTGGGCTGAGATATGTTGCGCCGTCCTCGCTGTTCCGTCTTGGCGACCTGGAGGCGGAAGGCGGCAGGTCCATAGGGTACGAGTTCGACCGAGGCGAGCCCTTGGCCACGGCCGGTGTCATCGCCCTTGGTAATGGTTCGCTCCTTCTGGTCGCCGGCGATATGCTGCCTCCTCCCTTGGCCACCGGAGAGGAGGTCCTGGCCTGGGACATCATTAGGATCGTCCTCCTGAACGTCCCGTGGTGGTCGGGCAACATGCGGTTCGAGGTCTTGCCCGAGACGCGTGCCGACCTCAGCGGAAGCATGGTCCTTCCGCTCGCTGGCAGCGGCTACGTGTGCTGCGGCCTTATTTCCAATAATGACGCGTATGGCGGGTTCAAGGTGGTATGTGTCCCGGCCTACCCGGCATGAGCCGCCTTGAGGTGGCGATTTTCGCAGAAACCTGAGGGAACCCCCATACTCATCCCTTTATCATGACGTAGTTTAATAGCGCCCCCGAACAATTAAAGGAACGATGACGCAAGAGTTCGAGGTCTATGTCCAGAACAAGCCCGGAGATATAGCGTGGATCGCCGAGGTACTGTCGAGGAACTCGGTCAACATCCGCGGGATATCGACCGACCTTGGATCGTCCAGGCCGATGGTCCGAGTGGTCACCGACGATGAGGCGAGCGCCCGAAGCGCTCTGAAGGCGGCCAAGCTGGAGTTCGTGGAGAGAGAGGTCGAGGTCGTCGCTCTTTCGGACCGACCGGGAGAGCTTGCCAAGGTGGCCAAGCACCTGTCCAAGGCGGGCATAAACATCGAATCCCTTTACATACTGGGGCACCGCGGCTCTAGTGTGGAGGAGATAGCTCTGACGGTCAATGAGCCCGAACGGGCCAAGGAGGTCCTGGAAAGGTTCAGGTCCTAGAGGTGCCTGCCTCGGTCTTCCCATTCCTCCCGTTGGAGAACGAGATAATGAGGATCGATATCAGTATCAGGGCACCCCCTGCCGCCGTGACCGCGGTGGGGATCTCCCTCAAGAAGAGAACTGCGAAGAACATGCCGGAGACCACCTCGATGAGGAGGATCACGGAGGACACGCTGGCCTTTACGCCCTTAAGCCCAGCATTGTACAGCAGGTTCGCAGCGAAGGTGCACACCAGGCCGATGTATATCACCGCGACCCATCCTGTCCCTGGTATAGAGTAGTTGGTGGTGAACAGCAGGGTCATAGGGATAAGGAAGAGCATTGTGTCCGCCATTATGGCCGCGGTGACCATCAGCACATCGGTCTTGCGGCCCAGTATCTTCTTCTGGAGGACGATATAGAACGCCCATACCCAGCCTGCCGTCAGTACCAGCACGTTGCCCCAGAAGGTGCCGCTGTATATTGCCGACAGGTCCCCCCCGGTGGAGATGAACAGCACTCCCAGCAGGCCGATGAATATGCCGGCCACGATGCGAGGCGTTATCGCCTCGGCCAGGAAGATCGCGGCCAAGATGGCGACCAGGCCCACGTTGGTGTTGACCAGGAGGACCGAGTTCGTCGCGGAGGTGGAGGCCATGCCAGCGTTCTGGATGGCGAAGCTCAACGCGTTTAGGAAGGCGTTGACCACTATCGGCGGATAGATTAGCATCTTGAGGTCCAGCCTCTTGGCCCAGAACGCCACGGGCAGGATGATGGCTGTGGCCACGATGAACCTCAGGAGAGCGATGAGCACCGGGTCAGCCTCCTCGTTCAGGGCGATCTTTATCGCCGAGAACGAGGTGCCCCACAGCACCCCGGAGAGGATGAGATATAGCTCGCTTATGCCCAGGGGTGCCTTCACGCGCCGCTATCTGGCTCAACCTATTTCAATTATGTGCGGGCGAGGCTCTTCCAGGGAAAGCGGGCATGAGGACGTTTCGGCGGGCAGCGCCATGACGTCGAGAACCGATCACACCATTGGGCGATCGGCCCACGCCGGCCATATCCCGCAGGGGGCAGGCCTTATTGGCCGCATCATTCGATGGTGCGCCCCTCCACCCTCTGCTCTCCCTCCAGGACGATGCCGTCCCCGAGCACCGAGCTGATCACCTGGACGCCCCTCCCGATGCGGCATCCTCTGCCCACCAAGCTGCCGCGGACGACGCTGCCATCGCCCAGCGAACAGCCGTCCATTACGAACGAGTCGTCTATAAGAGCGCTGGCGCCGACCTCCGTGCGATCGCCAACGGCGCAGCTGGACAGCCGGGCGCGGGGCCCTATGACCGCGCCCTCGCCGATGAAGGCCGGACCGGCTATATCGCAGCCCAGGGCGTGGAACGATGACGCGACTATCCTGCCGGAGCATACGGCCCCAGGAACGCTGATCTGCATCCCTTTCCTCTCGGCCATCCTAAGGTTCGCGTCCAGAAGGTCGCGCGGCCTCCCAATGTCCTTCCAAAGCCCCGAGAGGGGCATGCCGTATAGCGGCTCGCCGCGCTCCAAGAGCTTGGGGTACAGCTGTTTGGAGAAATCATATTTCTCTCCAGCAGGGATATCGCCCAGCGCCCTCTTCTCAAGGACGTATATGCCGGCGTTGATAAGGTTGGAGAACACCTCCTCGGTCCTGGGCTTCTCCTTGAAGCGGAATATACGGCCATCGTCGTCCAGGCCCACGATGCCGAACTCCTCCGGCCGGTCCACGGTGGTCAGCGCCATCGTCGCCAGGGCGCCCTTGCGGCGATGCATGGCCACCAGGGAGCGTATGTCCACGTCCGCCAGGACATCCCCGCTGACGACCACGACGGTGCCGTCCAGCTCCTCCTCCAGCAGCTTGACCGCTCCGGCGGTGCCGGCCGGGCACTCCTCGAAGGCGAAGCGCATGTCCAGGCCGAACTGCCTCCCGTCCCCGAGCTGGTCAACCATGTCCTGGGAGCGGTAACCGCAGGTAAGGTACGCCCGGTCCACGTCAGCGTCCGCCAGCGAGCGGATCACGTACTCGACGCATGGCCTGCCGAGGATGGGTAGCAGGGGCTTGGGCCTTGTGTTGGTAAGAGGGCGCAGCCTGGTGCCCTCTCCGCCGGCCAGTATGACCGCGCTGATGCTGCCGCTCATTCCATCACCGCCCTCGGAACGAGCATTTCTTTCCTCTCGCCGCTCTCCCTTACCTTCGGCCCCAACATGCTGGTGTGACTGGAAGGTGACCTAATAATAAATGTTGCCCTGCCTCTCAGGCCCGATAGGATGTCCGCCAGTCTCCGCTAGCATTTCCGTTCTAGGAGCCGAACGACATTATCGCCTTCCTTGGCCCTCACCGCTTCGGCCACCGGGAGGCACTTGGCCTTCATGACGAACGCTATTGGCCGG
>JAKIXL010000073.1:4096-7124 GCA_022709105.1 Thermoplasmatota archaeon
CCATCTCACGGCGTAGCCGGTCCCCCATGCGATGCACATAGATGCCCACGGCGAACATCCCGGTGGTGATGACCTCGTCGAACTCGTCGATGGTCCCCGAGCGCTTGGCGTCCTCCATGGTGACGTCCGTGAGCACGGGCCTTCCCTTCACGACCCCCACCACCTTCGGGCCCAGGGCCTTGATCTCACGGACAAGGAGGGCGTCCAGCACATCCTCTCCGCAGTTGTCCATGAGGTAAAGGACCTTGGAGGCGCCAATGATTAGCTCGCGCACCCTCATGAGATCGTCAACGTCCAGGCCCTGGCGCACGATGGCATCGAACTGGTGAAGGAGCTCGTTAGGGTCCTTTAACCCGGCGATGCCGAAGTCCATAACGTTCCCCGCGATAGCTGCCAGCATCGCTGCCCGGAGACGGTCGGGGGACGATTCGATGAGGAACTGGGCACGCGGGAGCAGTTCCGCGGCAACCTCCTGGCTCCTGACCTTAAGAGCATGGTATGGGTCATCGCAGCCCAGGAGATCATACGCACGATCGTGGACCCGGGTGGCCACCTCGGCGGAGTTCGCTCCTGGGACATATCCTTCCTTCAAAATCTTCATGCAATCGCGCATGGCCGCAGCGCTCTTGCTCGGGTCGCACATCTCCACCTCGAAGAGAACGCGTCCCAGCAGGCAGGGGATGCATCTCGGGGCCAACTCCATGAATACCCCAACGGCGGATTGGAGCAAATGTCTTTCGCTCCTTTCATCTGAGTCTCGGATAGTAGCCTTATTATCGTCCTTTCGCTTTGGCCGCATAGAGGGTAGAATGGCGGACTCCGTGGTCCTCAAGGTTGAGAGCGCCCAGCATCAGTCCGAAGTGGGCTTGGGAAGGGCGAGGATCGATACGCAGACGAGGAAGGAGCTCAACGTGGATATGGGCGACTTCATTGAGATAGTCGGCAAGCGAAAGACCGCGGCCAAGGTGTTCAGGGCATCCAACGAGGACGAGGGCCGGGGGGTCATCTCCATCGACGGCATGATCCGCTCGAACGCCGGCGTGAGCATCGGAGAGAAGGTCACCGTGGTCAAGGCCGATACCCAGCCGGCGGCGAAGGTCGTCGTCGCGCCGAAGATCCCGCCAGGTAAGAGAGTGCGCTTCGGACCGGGCGTGGAGGAGCTATTCAAGAAGGGGCTCACCAACCGCCCGCTGGTCAAGGGGGATGCGATGATCATACCCAACATCGCCCTCATGGGAGGCTTCCTCCCGTTCATCGTCATCAGCACCCAGCCCGGAGGCGTCGTTGTCGTCGGAGGGCACACCGAGCTCGTGGTGAAGACGGAACCGATGGACGCCGCGGAGGTGACCAGCACCGCTGTCACCTACGATGACGTGGGCGGGCTGGAGGACGAGCTCAAGCGGGTGAGGGAGATCATAGAACTGCCCCTGAAGCATCCCGAGCTGTTCGACAGGCTGGGCATCGACGCCCCCAAGGGCGTCCTGCTGTACGGCCCGCCGGGGACTGGAAAGACGCTCATCGCGAAGGCCGTGGCGAGCGAGTCGGGAGCGAACTTCTACTCGATCCAGGGCCCGGAGATCATGTCGAAATATTATGGGCAGAGCGAGGAGAAGCTGCGCGAGAAGTTCGAGGAGGCGGAGAAAACCGCCCCCTCCATCGTATTCATCGACGAGATCGACTCCATCGCTCCCAAGCGCGAGGAGGTCAGCGGCGAGACGGAGCGCCGCGTGGTCGCGCAGATGCTCACCCTCATGGACGGACTGGGCGGAAGAGGGCAGGTCATAGTGATCGGCGCGACCAACCGCGAGGATGCCATCGACCCGGCGCTCCGCCGGCCGGGGAGGTTCGACCGTGAGATCGAGATCGGGGTCCCCACGCTCAAGGGCCGCAAGGAGATCATGCAGATCCACACCAGGGGCATGCCCCTGGCCGAGGACGTGGACCTGGACATGCTCGCGGGCGTCACCCACGGTTACGTAGGCGCGGACCTGGCCTCTCTGGCCAGGGAGGCGGCCATGAAGTGCCTGCGACGCCATGTCCCGGAGTTCGACCTCGATAAACCGGTCCCCCCCGCTGTGCTCGAGCGCATGCGGGTCACTCAGGACGACTTCAGGGATGCCCTTAGGGAGGTCGAGCCTTCCGCAATGCGCGAGGTGGCGGTGGAGATACCGAACGTCTCATGGAGCGACGTGGGCGGGCTGGAGGAGACCAAGAGGCTGCTGAAGGAGATGATCGAGCTGCCGCTGCAGGACCCCGCCGCGTTCACCCGCCTGGGGATCAGGCCGGGGAGGGGCGTCCTGCTTTACGGCCCTCCTGGAACCGGAAAGACGCTGCTCGCAAGAGCGGTGGCCAACGAGTGCGGGGTCAACTTCATCAACGTCAAGGGACCGGAGATAATGTCCAAGTGGGTCGGGGAATCGGAGAAGGCCATCCGGCAGATCTTCAAGAAGGCAAAGCAGGTGGCACCGTCCATCGTGTTCCTTGATGAGATCGATGCCATCGCTCCCCGCCGGGGGATGGCCAACGACTCGAACGTCACCGAGCGGGTCGTCAACCAGCTCCTGACCTCAATGGATGGGTTCGAGAGCCTTGGGAACGTGACGGTGATGGCCGCTACCAACCGCCCGGACATTGTGGACCCTGCGCTACTGCGCCCCGGACGGTTCGACCGCATGGCCTTGGTCCCGGCCCCGGACGCAGCGGCCAGAAGGAGCATCATAGCCATCAATACCAAGGACATGCCGCTGGACGGGGTGGATATGGAGGCCGTGGTCTCTAGGACCGACGGCTACGTCGGCGCCGACCTGGAGGCATTGTGCCGCGAGGCCGGGATGATGGCCATGCGGGAGTCCAAGGAAGCTGACAGGGTCCTCATGAGGCACTTCGAGGCCGCTCTCAAGATCGTCAGGCCATCCTGCGGCAAGGACGTCATGAAGTGGTACGAGGAGTTCTCTCGCTCCAGGGACCATATCGTCCCGCGGTGGAAAGACCCCGGCGTGTACCGGTGATGCGTCGAGCGTTCGCCAGC
>JAKIXL010000074.1:0-481 GCA_022709105.1 Thermoplasmatota archaeon
ATGTCGCTCTTGACCTCGGTCTCGAAGCCATAGCCCTCGCGGAACGACAGAAGTGCAATGCCGTGGTCGCCCAGCGTTCCGGAGACGATGATGGCATCGCCGTCGCGGACGTTGTCGTCGGTAAGCCAGTTCGAGGTCACCGGCCGGTGCTCGCGAGCCACTTTCAGGTTATGGTCCATGTACGCGCTGCGCTTGCCGATGGCCGAGGTCGTGATCACCATGCCCTCGACCGCGCCCGACTCCACGACCTTGGTGTCCCCCGTGACCACCGGGGTGTTCGCCAGCTCAGAGTACTGGCCGATCGATTTCATGACCCGCTCCAGGTCGTCCACGGATAAGCCCTCTTCAAGGATCATCGACAGGGCCATGGCCAGGGGGGTCGCGCCCATGACCGAGATGTCGTTGACCGTTCCGCACACCGACAGGGAGCCGATGTCCCCGCCCGGGAAGAACAACGGCTTCACGGTGTGGCCGTCGGTGG
>JAKIXL010000074.1:491-7122 GCA_022709105.1 Thermoplasmatota archaeon
CCACCGCCGAATCGTCGAAGGAGCGCAGCGGAACCTCAGTAGGGAACTGAGGCAGGAAAGGTATGATGTGCAGCGACAACAGCTCGTGCATCAGCTCGCCGCCGGCGCCATCGCCCATGGTGACCCTCTTCATGCCCGGTGATTCTCAGCGTTCAGTTTAAAACCTTGCCAACGGCGCAAGGCATCGGCGGAACAATATCGGTCGAGCAAGGGCGGCCCGGTCCCCGGGAAAGGCGTCGATCGGTCCGGCCTTCGGGTCAAGGCATCATGTTCAGCGGGCACTGTTAGCGCGCATCTGCCTATGGCATCGCTCACAGGCCACATAAGGTCCCGTAGACGGTCCTAACGGTCATGCTCTCTCCATACGTGCGGTGCACCCGGACCTCATGAATATCGTACCTGCAGGTCTGGCAGCTTTGCTCGTCGCGTTCCAGGACGAAGTCCCGGATGTGATGCCACATTCAGTTACGCGCTCGACCTTCCACCCCCCATGCAGGGGTCTGCCCGGCGGCCTTTGGGCGGCCAGGTGGGACCACTTCCAACATCCTCTCCAGAAGCACCATCGCTTCGTGCTCTGCCATCATGGTCAAGCTATCCCTTTAGCACGTTCAGCAAGGACATGGGGATGCATATGATATCGGATGCATTTGATGCATTGCGGGATCGCCCTTGGCCTCTTCGTCGGTCACAGGGAAATGGATTGCATAGGATTAAATCCCTGGATTCCCTGGTGCGGGTCCGGCGAGGCCTTCAGGCCTGGCCAAGGGCTCGTGGGGTAGCCTGGATTATCCTTTCGGCCTTCGAAGCCGATGACGGGGGTTCGAATCCCCCCGGGCCCGCCACCCATTATGGCCGAAGGACCATATGGACCGTTGCCTCGATGCAAGTGACTTCTCTGGAACGTTCTCCAATCTAAGGGCGGGAGTCATCGAGGGAGGACGCTCCCAGCCCTTTGTTCAACAGCATCGGGTAAATCCCCTTTCAGACCGGTCAACCGGAGACTGTAGCGTCTCAGCGCCTCCCTCACGCCACGATCATACGCCTGGGGGTCCGCCCTGACTTCCCTGTATTGGTCGTAGAACCGTCCGGTGACGCCGTCCAGCTGGGAGGAGGTGGCGAGATGGATGACGGCGTCCGCCCCCTCCTGCGCACTCCCCCGGCCGCGCCCGAAGGCCTCCCTCACCAGCTTGGTATCGAGAAGGCTCCCCGGGTGCAGAGCGTTGACGGTCACGCCCGCGTCCCTGAGCTCCTCCGCCAGGTCGAACGTGAGCATGACCAGAGCGAGCTTGCTCTGGGCATAGGCCTCCCACCCATCGTAGTTGCGCTCGAGCATGATGTCCCCGAGGTCGATGGGGGCTTGGCCGAGCGATGAGACGTTCACGATCCGCGACGGAGCCGAGCGCTTCAGCAGAGGTATGAGCAGCCGGGTGAGCAGGAACGGGGCGAGGTAGTTCACTGCAAATCGGAGCTCATAGCCATCGGCGCTGACCTGCCTCCTTTCCCTCCCCCTTCTCCCGCTCCCTATTCCCGCGTTGTTGATCAGGACGTCCAGCCTGTCCTCCATGGCCACCGCGGATGCCAGCCGCCTCACCTCTGCCAGAGAGGACAGGTCCGCGGCGAAACCCTTGAGCCTGCCGCTTCCTACGGTCTTCCCGATATCGCTCACCGTTGCGACCACCTTCGCTTCGTCCCGACCGTGCACCAGCACCCTGGCGCCCAGGCCGGCGAGGCCAAGGGCGGTCCTCTTCCCGATTCCGTCGGTGGATCCAGTGACCAGCACCGTCATGTCATCCATGCGCTTCATGAGCAGGCCTGCGGCGGCGACGGCAGCCGATCCTCATAACGCCATCGGCAAATACTGGACGAGAAGGCCGGCGCCGCCCCCATGGCTCTCAGGTCCGGGAGCGCGATCCGGACTTGATCGCCCCCTCGATGCCTTTCCTGATCCTGTCTGGCGTCTCCTCGATGCCGTGGACCTCCCTGAGGTGGTCCTGCAGGTCCACCATGGCGTCCTCGGCGGCTTCGGCCGTGGCGTAGTAGTTGCACCCCTTACGCGGGCATTTGACCTTCATGCAAACCCTCCGCCCGGACGTGGAAGGTCATTGCATAAGTACATTAGCAGCCCCCGGCCCTCCACAGTGCATGACCGGTTCCCGAACCCATGCCATGCTGGATGGGCGGTCGACCCTGATCAGAACGGCCGGGGAGCTGCTTGCCGAGGCCCTTGGATCGGACTCCCGGTCCTACTCCAAGGTCCCTTTGCGCATCCCCGCTCCGCCGAGCATCGATCCGACGGTGATAAGGGCAGCTGAAAGGACCGCCATGTCCGTTCCCAAGCTCTCTGCGAACACTATGTCCGCGGCGGCCTTGACCACGAACAAGGTGATCACGAAATAGATGATGCTCAGGATGATCCCGATCACCGTTCCGATCAGCCAAGCCACGAACGTTCCTACCATTCCTTTCATTTCCATTTCCTGGTTCCTCCTCTTTCGTGACCAGCGACCTTCTGTCGATCGCCGAGATGTCATCGCCACGCCGCTTCAGCGGTGAGGCCATATAAACTTGGGGGCCGAGATTATATAATGTTAAGCTATAGTTCCCCTAACCCTCCGCCGCCTTACTTTGCTGCCGTTCTAGATGGTCTGGAGTGAGAACGGGCGTCCTTGCTTGGGAGCGGCGGGTGCACCATGCCATGACATCTGGTCCTCATGGCCCCGGACTTTCACGCCCCCATCCGCTCGTCCGGCCGTCCTGCCAAAGGATATTGCCCCTCGGCGCCAATGACATACCGATGTTCCGATGCACCAAGTGCGGCTCCGAGTTTCCGGATTTTCGCTACACCTGCGCGCGTTGCGGCTCCGCCCTGCTGCTGGAGGGCGCTCCCAAGAGATGGGAGCCGAGGGGGGCTGGCCTGTGGAGGTACCGGTCCATGCTCCCGGTCTCGATGTCCATCTCCCTTTCCGAAGGCAACAGCCCCCTGATAAGGCGAAGGGACAGCAGCGACGAGGTGTTCCTGAAGGTGGAGGGCGACAACCCTACCGGCTCGTTCAAGGACCGCGGCACCACAGTGGTGATATCGGACGCGTACAACCGCGGGCACAGGACCGCCGTGGTAGCATCCACCGGGAACATGGGTGCGAGCGTGGCGGCCTACTCGGCCTATGCCAATCTTGCCGCCAAGGTGTTCATTCCCCCGGGCATTCCCGAGGAAAAGATCGCCCAGATAACCGCCTACGGCGCGGAGCTGGTGCCGGTGGAGGGCGGCTTCTCGGCTGCGGTGGCGAGGGCCCGCCAAGAGGCCGAGGCGGGCGCGTACCTGGCCTCGACCGGCCTGAACCCGCTGTTCATCGAGGGCCTTAAGACCATCGCCTACGAACTGTTCGAGCAGATGGGCGTTCCGGACAAGATCGTGGTCCCGACAGGGACCGGCGGCCTGCTCACGGCGATCTTCAAGGGGTTCCGCGAGCTGAGCGCCCTCGGGGTGACGGACCGCCTCCCTCAGATGATCGCGGTGCAGGCGGCGGCGGTGGCGCCCATCGTCGAGGCCTGGAAGGAAGGGACCGAGGTCCGCCCTCCGCCTGAAGGCGCCACCACCATCGCCTCGGCCATCCTGGTCAGGGTGCCGTTCAACGGCCTCTCGGCCATCGAGGCCATGCGCCGCTCCGGAGGCTTCGGGGTCACGGTTACGGACCATCAGATCCTGCAGGCCATCCGCGCCCTGGGCCGCGAGGGAATATTCGCCGAGCCGGCCGCGGCCGCCTCCATGGCCGCCCTGGAGCAGATCGAGATCAGGGGCGATGAGCGGGTCGCACTGCTGATCACCGGCTCCGGGCTCAAGGACCCCACGGTGCTTCTGCGCAAGGACCTGTGAGGCCGGGGACGCTCCCTTAACATGCTGACTATAAATCCCACGGGCTCCCAACCAATGGCCATGCGGGCCCTCCTGGCCGGGAGCGGATGGGAACGGCCGACCTGATCTCACTGTTCGAGGCCAGCGTCACCATGGTCATGGCAGCGGTCAATGTCCTGGGAGCGATCGTCATACTTCACATCGAGAGGCGCAACCCTCGGGCGGCGGTGCTGTGGCTGCTGATAATGTTCGTGCTCTCCACCTTCGGCCTCGTGATCTACCTTCTCTTTGGCCTCTCCGCTCATCGTATCCGGCGTCGATACCGCGCGAAGGAGGCAGAGGACCGCATGGGGCTGGAGGCGCTCCGGCAGCGGGCAGACCTGGACGGCACTGGTCCGAACCTCGGCGCCGACCTCGCGAGCCGCTCCAGCCTGGTCCGCATGCTGCTTGCCAATCAGTCCCGGCTCTCCTCCGGGAACAGGGTCGACCTCATCACCGACGGGAACAAGAAGTTCCGCCTGCTGTTCAAGGACCTGGAGGAAGCGAGGGACCACATCCATGCCGAGTACTATGTCCTGCGGGACGATGAGCTGGGGAACCGGTTCCTGGACCTCCTGGTCCGTAAGGCCGGGGAGGGGCTGGAGGTCCGTCTCCTGGTCGATGGCGTGGGCACCCGCCTCCCGCCGGAGAAGGTCGCCGGCCTGCGAGAGCGCGGGGTTAAGGTGCTGCTCTTCTTCCCGCCAGTGATCGAGCGGCTGCCCTCGCTGAACCTGCGCATCAACCACCGGAACCACCGCAAGATCGTGGTGATCGACGGCCGCGTTGGATACCTGGGCGGGTTCAACGTGGGGGACGAGTACCTGGGGCGGAAGGAGAAAGGAAGGTGGAGGGACACCCACGTCAGGGTGGAGGGCCCGGTGGTGCTGGACCTCCAGGCAAGGTTCCTGTTGGACTGGGACTTCACGGCGGAGAGGCCGCTGGAGATCGAGCCTCGGCACTTCCCTCCCGCGGGACGCCCCGGCGATGGAGCGATGCAGATAGTGTCCGGAGGGCCGGACCGCCGGGAGAGCAGGGTCAAGGAGGCGTACCTGAAGATGATCGGCACGGCGCGGCGGAGCGTGTTCATCCAGTCGCCGTACTTCGTGCCCGATGAGAGCGTGATGGACGCCCTCCGGGTGGCCGCCCTGTCCGGCGTGGACGTGAGGGTCATGATGCCCGCGCTGCCCGATCACCCGCTAGTCCACTGGGCGGGGCTCGATTATCTAGGCGACCTGCTGCCGTCGGGGGTGCGGGCCTTCCTGTTCGAGGACGGCTTCCTGCACGCCAAGACCATCGTGGTGGACGGCGAGGTCGCTTCCATCGGCAGCGCGAACTGGGACATCCGGAGCTTTGCCCTGAACTTCGAGACCAATGCCATCATCTACTGCCAGAAGGTGGCGGCGAGACAGGAGGAGGCGTTCCTCCAGGACCTCACCGTCTGCCGGGAATGGACGCTCCAGGACCACCTGTCGCGCTCGTTGCGGCTAAGGGCCAAGTGCTCCTTCGCCCGCATGTTCTCGTGGGTGTTCTAGCGCCTCTTGGAGCGCAGCTCCCGCAGGAACCGCCGCGCCCGGGGAGCGTTCTGCTCGTAGTGGACCCTCAGCGATGGCAGCGTGTACCGGACGTACTTGGTCATCACCACCGAGCCCATTACCGTCTTCTGCACGTTGGTCTTCTCCTTGCCCACCACCTTGGTCCGCCGCTCCACCACGTCGCTCAGGTAACCCTCCACGTCGTCAGACGGCCCGACCGTCACCACGTTCCCGAGGTCGTGCAGCAAGTGCCCGTCAGTGCCTCCCGTGCGGCCCTTGAGGAACCGCTCGGCCAGGTCCGCGGCCCGATCGTTGAGCTTCCTGGTCATGCCCCCGCACATGACCTCCACGGCGTCGAACCGCTCCAGTATCGACTGCTCCAGATATCTCGCTTCGATGCACTTCTGCAGTCCCTTGTTGAACAGAAGGTAGCCGTAGGGATGGGCGGCCACCCTGACGCAGCTGTATCCTGCGGACCGGCGGACGATCTCAGAGGTGTCCAGCCCTATAGCAAGGTAAGGGCTGGCGCCCTTGAACGGCCGGACGTGCCTCTCGTAATAATCGCGCAGGCTACCGATGTCGTAGAAGTACAGCAGGATGTGAGGGCCGTCCGCGGCGGACACCTCGATGCCCGGGACCACCAGCACGCCGCTGCCCGCCCTTAGCGCCTCCTCGGAGCCGGAGATGGCGTTGTGGTCGGTGATGGCGACCCCTATCCCAAGCCTCTTTGCCCGCCTCAGGGTCGCGGCCACGGTGGTGAGCGAGTCCGAATGGTTGGTGTGGAAGTGCATGTCCACCGCTGTCGGTCCCTCCTCGGCGATGCGCTCGGCGGTGATGCGCTCGCGGTAGACGCCCTCGAGCCCCGTCATCTGTCGTCTCGTAGTCGAACCCAGATGTATTGATATTTTGGCCTTTAAGGCAAGGGTCAGAGACCGGCGTCCAGGTCTATCACCATCCCATCCTCGGCGACGATGACCTTGCCCTCCGGTCCCAGGGACTCGATGCGCTTCCTCGCGCCATCCATGTCCTTGAAGAACCAGCTGCCGAAGTGGGTGACGACGATCCTTGTGGCGATGGGGGCGAAGAGGTCCACCAGGTCCGGTATGCCGGTGTGGCCGTGGGGCCTTCCGGTCCTGGGGTCCCTGCGGACCAACCCCCCGCGCCGGATGAAGCTGCCCTCGATGATGGCCAGGTCAAGGTCGGCCAG
>JAKIXL010000075.1 GCA_022709105.1 Thermoplasmatota archaeon
CCACCCCGCTGTGTATCTCCCGCTATTGCAAGACCCAATATAAAGCTTTGTGATGCCTTAACGGCCCCAGGTTCAGAACAGGTTCCTAAGCCGGAGCATATCATCGATGCTTCCCTTCAGCTTCAGCTTTCTTAGGGCCAAAGCCTTCATTGGTTTTATCTTTCCAGATATGAGGCCATCCATGGTCTCCGGGTCGGACAGGATGGTGATGTCCGGATCATCGATGCGGCCTGCCTTGAAGTCGTTGACCCTCTCGTCGTGCAAGTGGAAATTGTATGTTTCGCTCTCGAGGTCGATGAGCACCTTGCGGTCCACTCCCTTGAGCTCGCCGCGTATCTTCTCGTCGCTCTCGACCTTGTCATTGAACCTCTTGATGAGTTCTTGCAGTTTCGGCTCGATAGTCATCGTTCATCCATCCAATCTGTCAATCTGGTAACCCTGCTTAGCGAATATAAGTCCTTGGCCGTCTTCCAGGTCCCCCGCACGTGGGGCGGCAGAGAGCCGTTCTCCTTCAGCCAGTCCTGTATGAATCCGATCGTAGTCCGGTCATGGGCGTAGCCTGAGCCGATCGGTCTCCCAAAAAAACTCTGGATGTCGTCCATGGCCTGGTCCCTCAGTACCTTGGCCACTATTGACGCCGCCGCCACCACGGGGTACATGGAATCCGCGTGATGGCTGCAGACCATCTCCGGCCGGCAGATGGTGCGTTCCGTGATGTTCCTGCCGAAGCGCTCCTCGATGACGTCCGCGGCGTCCACGAACACACGGTCTGGTCGAAGGCGGTCGATGAGGTCGGCGAAAAGGGCTGCCTCAAGGGCGTTCAGGGTGTCCCGTCCCATGAGCTCATCGATCTCCGCGGCGGAGATGATGGAGACCTCTACAGCAGAGATCTTGCGGATCTCGATGGCCAGTTCCTCCCTCTTCCTCCGGGTCAGGAGCTTGGAGTCCTTGACCTTGAGCCTCTTAAGAGCCCGGTCGTTCTCGACCATGACCGCGGCAACGACCATCGGCCCCATCACTGGACCTCGGCCGGCCTCATCCACCCCGCAGATCACGGTACCGCTCAATTTTCTCTCCGTATATAGCAATATCGAACCGAGGGCTGCGGGCGCGGGAAGGTTAATCAATCGCGGCGGCACTCAGTCCTGCGGTAATATGTCCGAGGTGTACTTCGCCGACCTGAAGGCCGATCGAGCGTCCAGGAACGTGCCGAACAAGATCCAGAAGCTCTTCCGGAGGGCCAGACTGGAAAGCACCTTCTCCCCCGGCGACCTGGTGGCGGTGAAGACCCACTTCGGGGAAGAAGGTTTGACCTCATATCTCAGGCCGGAACTGGTCTCCAAGGTCGTCGACCTCGTGTCCAAGGCCGGCGGGAGGCCTTTCCTCACCGACTGCAGCACCTTGTACAAAGGAATGAGGACCAACGCGGTCGACCACCTTCTGCTAGCGGCGAGGCATGGGTTCACCTATCCCGTGATAAACGTCCCGGTGATCATAGCTGATGGGTTGAGGGGCACCGACCATGTGGAGGTTCCAGTAGGCTTGAGGCACTGCTCCACGGTGAAGTACGGAGCTGCCGCTCATCATGCGGACGCTCTCATGGTGGTGTCGCACTTCAAGGGACACGGCCTGACCGGCTTCGGCGGGGCGATCAAGAACGTGGCCATGGGCCTGGGGTCCAGGCGGGGCAAGATGGAGATGCATGCTCTGGTCCGCGCGAAGGTTATCGAGAGCACGTGCAAGGGGTGTGGGCAATGCGTTGTGCGGTGCCCGGCGGATGCCATTCGGATCAAGGGCCGAAAGGCCGTGATCGATCCGGAGAAGTGCATCGGCTGCGGCGAGTGCAACGTGGCCTGCCAACACGGGAGCATCGACCTCGGTGATTGGAACAACTACATCGCCCTCCAGGAGCGCATGGTAGAGTACTGTTATGGCATTCTCAAGGGCAAGAGGGGCAAGGCCGGGTACATGACCTTCATTATGAACGTGACCCCGCTGTGTGACTGCTACGACTTCAACGACGCCCCGATCGTCCCGGACATCGGGATATTGGCCTCAAAGGACATCGTGGCCATCGATCAGGCCGCGGCCGATCTTGTGAACCGTGCGCCAGGAATGCCGGACAGCAGGCTGAAGGACGCTCGCGTTCCCGGGACCGATAAGTTCAGGCAGATAGTGGATGCCGACTGGACCGCCCAGTTGCGGTACGCGGAGGAACTGGGCCTGGGCGAGCGGACCTATGATCTCATTAAGGTGAGGTGAGGTGAGGTGGCTACGCTAACGCCTGTAGCTACAAAATCTATATTGACCTACAGATGTTAGAGCAGGTCGCGCAATAGGGTGATATCATCACGACGGACGTTCAGAACCGGAAATTGGCCAACGGCTTCAAGCTCACCAGGGTAGGGGTCACTGGTGTCAAAAAGCCGGTACGGATCACTAGGGCCGGAAGGAACAACATCCTTTTCTGTACGATCGATGTATATGTCGATCTTCCGGCGACCCAGAAAGGGTCCCACTTGTCACGCAACCTTGAGGTCATTAACGAAACGGTCAATCGGAGCATGGTCGACTCGATAGCGGGCATCGAGATAATAGCCGCGGATATCTGCCGGGCCCTGAGAGAGAAGCATGAGTACTCGAGCTACGCAGAGGTGCGATTGGTGGCCGACTATTTCGTGGAGCGCCCCGGGCCCAGCGGAAAACGGAACCTCGAATCGTTCAAAATAATGGCCAACGCGGTGAGCAGGAACGGTGACAGCCTAAGGAAAATGATCGGTGTGGAGGTCGTGGGCATGACGGCCTGCCCTTGCGCTATGGAGACGGTCAAGGAGCAGTACGGGAACAACGTCGCGTTCGAGAACGACCTTCCGATCATAAGCCATAACCAGCGTAACATCGCGACGGTCATGGTGGAGGTCCCAGAAGAGTATGATGTTGAGGCCAACGAGCTTATCGACCTCGTTGAATCGTCCTTCTCCTCGGCGACCTATGAGGTACTGAAGAGGGCCGATGAGGCCGCAGTGGTACTGCAGGCCCACCAACAGCCCAAGTTCGTCGAGGATGTGGTCCGCACCATGCTCTCCAAGCTCTTGGTCCATCTGGAAGACATGCCGGACGGGGCGCTGGTGACGGTGAGGAGCGAGAGCGAGGAGTCCATCCACAAGCACAACGCCTTCGCCGAGAGGACCGCCAGTCTAGGCGAGCTGCGCACAGGGGATTAGATCATTGGCCTGGCGTCCCCGGTGACTGCAGGTAGAAGGACCACGAACCTCGCCCCTTTCGATGGATCGCCGGGCACGCGGTCCTCGACCCATACCCTGCCGTTGAGGTCCTCGACCAGTTTCTTCACGAGATAGAGGCCCAGACCGCTCCCTGTGGTCTTGGTGCGCCCCCTCATCTTTCGCTGGAAGAGCTTGCTCTTCAGATCATCGGGGATCCCTGGGCCGTCGTCCTCCACCCACACCTTATAGTGCTCCCTCCCGGCCTCGAAGACCTTGTTGAGCACGATCGATATCTCCACGGGACCGGTGGAATGCTTGATCGAGTTGCTCAAGAGATTTGTGAACACGTCCCTCAGCAGGTCTCCGGCCATTACGAACTTCTTGATGGATGCCTTATAGTTTATCTTGACCTCTCTGCCCGGATAGTGCTCGAACTCCGCCCTTACGTCCTCTAGCAGCCACCCCAGGTCGACCAGTCCGTATTTCGAATCGTGGCTTTCCACCCTTTGGATCTTGCGGACTGTCTCGATAAGCTCGTTGCTGCTGGAAAGGATGTCCTGGGACTTGGAGAAGTATTGCATGTTCTTCGCTTCGATGTCCATCTTGTCAACGGCAGCCTGGAGATAGCTTGAGACCGCGGCGTTCATATTGCTGATGTCATGCGACAGCAGGTCGATGTAAAGCTCCGCCTGCTCCTTGGCCTCGATGGCATCGTGCTCCAGCTTCCTCTGCCTGGTGATGTCCTGAACGACGCTCACCCCCCCGATGATCTTATTCGATCCATCGTGGATGGGCGCTGCCGAGCACAATATGGTCCCCCGGCTGCCGTCGAGCCGCTGGATATCGATCACGTTGCCCACGACGGTCTCCCCCTTTCGGATAGCGATGGCGATCGGCCATTCGTCCGGCCGCACGGTCATGCCGTTATCTGCCCACCAGCCCTTGAGCGCCTTGTAGTCCTTAAGGCTGGACAGGGTAGGCAATCTGCCGCCCCAGATGACGTCAACAAGGTCATTGCTCATCACTGTCTTTCCAACGTTGTCAGAAACGCTCACGCCCACGGGCAGGTTGTCCAGAATCGCCCTTACCCATCGCTTCTCTGCGTCCGCCCGGGCGGCCATCTCCTCCATGCGGTTCCTTGCCGAGACCTGTTCCGTTACGTCGGTCAGAAGGACCAGAGCGCCCTTCTCCCCGACCTTGTACTGGATCGGGACGATCGATATGTTCAGGAACGTCCGCTTGCCATTGAGCGTGATGGTCTCCGCCTCCTTCCGGCCGCTTGGAGCATTGTTCCTCAGCACCGCCTGGACCTTATCGGTAAGGTCCAGGGGCGGTGCCGACACCTGCGTCAACGGCTTCCCGGCCATCAGCTCTGCCCATACCGTGTCCCCGCAGACATCGGCGAAGGCCTGGTTCGCCCATCTCACCTTGAGGTCATTGCCCGAGAGCGCCAGTATCCCTGCCGGAGCGTTCTCAATCACCGTCTGGAGCATTTTCCTCTGCTCCTCCACCTCCAGCGCCAGGCGGGCCCTCTCCTCCTCGGCGCGCCTGCGTTCGGTGATGTCGTGCACGATCGAGTAGGTATAGGTCCGGTTCTCGATGTGTATCGGGCCGGTAACGACCTCCACATCGCGTAATTGCCCATCGGCAAGGCGATGCTTGAGGAAGAGAGGGCTCATCTCATTGGACGATGCATCCTCTGCTCCCGGACCCTCTGAGCATATTATGTAATGAAGGTCCTTCCCGATAAGGTCCTGCCGGCCATATCCATAGAAGTCAACCGCCGCCTGATTGACGTCCACTATCTTGTTCTTGGCCGGGTCCGCGATGAACATGACCGCGTGGTTCTCCTTGAACAGGCTGACATAGCGGTCGTTGCTCTCCCTCAGCTCCTCCAGCATTCGCTTTCTCTGGATAGCGTATCTTATGGCCCGCTCGACGCCTGTCTCGTCCACCTCGCCCTTGACGAGGTAATCCTGAGCGCCTATGGTCATGGCCTTAACGCCCAGCTCGACGTCGGTGAGGCCGGTCAGCACTATGGTGGGGAGCTTTGGGTAGGAGGCGTTCATCGTTTCCAGGGTTTTCAATCCGGAGGAGTCCGGCAGGCCAAGATCGAGGAGCACGATGTCCGGAGCCTCATCCTCCACCATCTTCAGCGCAGCGCTCAGGCGATCGACGGACATCAGTGCGAACCTCGCGGAACGGGACTCGTTGAGCATCTCGCGCATCAGGGCCACATCCCCAGGGTTGTCTTCCACGAGAAGTACCCTTACTATGTTGTTCGCCGAACCGCTTCGATCAGGATCGTTAACCATGGTGATGACCATCTCAAGGACCTCGTTGCTCCTCCGCTCCATCCGACCATCGATGGTTCGCGTTGGCTCCCCATATGAATAAAACCTCTCCATGCCTACGGCGATAGGGTCTTTCACCCATCACGTCGCAACCCCTGTCCGGCGATCGGCCCGTCCAACAGTGCTCTCATCGGCTGAACCGTTCTAACCGGACAATGATTAAAGTGGTTTGGGATTATATTAGCCTAACCGTAAGATGGTCCCAATTGCCGCGATGTCGAGAATTGTCCTTTTTATTCCCACATGTGATGAAAGGTCCGGAGAGCGGAAATGAGCATAAAGGCGATCGTTGTGGACATCGATGGAACGCTAACGGACATGAACAAGCTCATTTTCACCTCAGGCATAGAGGCGCTGAGGAAGGTGCAGGAGAAAGGCATCCCGGTGAGCTTGGCATCTGGGAACGTCCTTCCGGTCGCCTATGGCCTATCGACCTATCTGGGCCTTAGGGGACCGATCGTGGCCGAGAACGGAGGAGTGGTATCGCACCAAGAGCGCATATACCAGGTCGCCGAAGGCATATTGGCGGAGAGGGCCTATGAACACCTACGGTCCAGGATGCCAGTGGAGCGCTTGTTCACTGACAGGTGGAGGTGCACCGAGGTAGCGCTCCGCCGCACCGCCGACCTCGAGCGAGTGAGGAAGGAGCTGGAGGGTTGGGATGTGACTATAGAGGCGACCGGCTTTGCCATCCATATCATGGACCGCGGCCATGGAAAGCTAGCAGGGGTAAGGAAGATGGCCGAGATATCCGGCATCGACATCTCGCAGATCGCGGCGTTCGGCGACTCAGACAACGATGTGGGGATGCTTAAGGAGTGCGGAGAGAGCGTCGCGGTAGGCAACGCATCGCTGGCGGCAAAGGCCGCCGCGAGGTACGTGAGCCCCCATCCTCATGCCGCCGGCGTCATTGATGGCCTCCGGAGGCTTGGGCTTCTATAATGGATAAAGGATTTACTTGCGCTGAAGGAGCTCCAGCGCGCCGGCCTCGTCCAGGCCGATGGAAAGTAGGAGGTACTTAAGGGACTTCTTAATGACCATCTCCTCCGTCTTATCGTCCATGTAGGCTTCCATGACCACGGGGGCGCGCTTGAAGTACTCCACCCCGAACTCCGAGTAATAATATGCGGCATTATCGGGGTCCAGTTCGGCGGCCTTCTTGTAGGCGGCCTCGGCATCGTTGAACAGTCCGGCCTCCACGCAGAACGAGCCCATCGAACTGTGATACATAGGGTTCTTGGGGTCCAGTTCGGCGGCCTTCTTGTAGGCGGTCAGGATGTCCTCGGTCTTCACCTTGGGCACCAGCACTGCCGCTTCAGCCTTTCCGAACCAGGCCTCTGCATTGTTTGGATCGACCTTGGTGACCTTCTCGAACTTGGACAATGCCTTC
>JAKIXL010000076.1:0-5289 GCA_022709105.1 Thermoplasmatota archaeon
CTCTGATGAAGAGAAATCACATTATCGCCGCTGTTGCAGTGGTCGCTGTCGTTGTGGTCGCGGTCCTAGCGTGGTCGATGATGCCGTCTTCAACGGAAAAGACGGTAAAGTTCACGACCGTCGCTCCTAGATTGCAGGCCGACGGCATCGCTCAAGGCAGCATCGCGGGGGGAGTGGCCTGGGAACCATACTGCTCACAGGCCATCATGTCCGGGAACGCACATGTGCTGTACTGGTCCAATGAGATCTGGCCAGACCATCCTTGCTGCGTGATCATTGCCAGCAATTCGTTCGCCCAGAACAACCCTGACGTCGTCAAGGCCTTCCTGAAAGCGAACTCACTTGCGAACCAGTGGATCGCAGAAGCGATGGCCGATCCCAGCAGTGACAACTACACGCTGCTTCTGGACATGGGAGCTAAGTTCAGTAATGTGAACGATGACACTGTGGCGTCCGCGCTGAACCACACAAAGTTCACTGACCAGCTGTCCTCGTCGTTCCGGAACGGAATGAAGAACTTCACCAATGAGTTCATTGCCCTTGGGCAGACCAGTGAACAGAAGGTCAAGGACGCTGGTTATTCGTCGGTCGATGACTTTATCAACAAGTACTTGGACGAGTCCTATCTCGATGCGATCGATAGTGTCGAGCCAACCTCCGTCATGACCGACGTAAGGGTCGGATATCTGGCTGGGGATCTGCACCAGTTCGCTCGCCTTGTAGCGTCCAATGCTACCGTGGGCGGTGGGACCTCTCTGTTCAACAAGTACGGGATAAATGACATCGCTGCAAACGCCGGCGGGTTCTCTGCTGGGCCGGCGGAGATGGATGCCTTCGCCTCCAATACCGTGGACATCGGCTACCTTGGTTCGCCTCCTGCCATCCTGAAGCACCTGAACAACAACATACCGGTAAAGGTCGTGGCGGCGGCGAACACGGAGGGTTCCGCCCTCGTGGTGTCCAATGACATCCACAGCTTCGAGGACCTTAACGGAAAGACCGTAGGGGACCCCGGACTTGGCACCATCCAACATCTGCTGCTGCAGGCAATGGCAGAGAAGAACGGTTTCAAGACCGCGGCGGCCTGATGGCCACCTAAACCTTTTTCTTCTTTTAACAAGTATCGGGGACGCGATGACGGCTAATGAAAAGCCAGGCGGCCTGGGCCATTCCTTTTTCGGCTTTAAGAGGGAGCGGGCGTTCGATTATTCCCTGTACGTCGCTTCCTTGATCGGGTTCATCGCCATCTGGTGGATCGGTTCGATCGTCTTGAGCAAGGCCTACCTGCCTACGCCCCTCGAAGTGGTGGACGCTTTCTTCAAGGCGTTCAAGCAAGACCCTGCTACCAATCTGCCCATGATGCAGCAGGTCATGGCCAGTCTTGGGCGTTTTGCTTTCGGCTTCGGACTGGCCCTCTTGGTAGCGGTCCCATTAGGCCTGGCAATGGGCTACTCTCGCATATTCGAAGGGCTCGGTAAACCGATCGTGGAGATCTTGCGTCCGATACCTCCCATCGCCTGTGTCCCGCTGTTCTTTGTCGCCTTCGGTCTGTTCATCGGTCCGGTCATGACCATCTTCCTGGGGGCGTTCTTCCCCCTCGTCACCAATGTGATGTTCGGGGTGAAGAGCGTGGAGCCGGCCCTGCTTGACGCGGCCAAAACGCTCGGCGCCAGCCGGATGACCATTTTCACCAAGGTCGTCTTCCCTTACACCATCCCATATCTGATGACCGGCGTGACCGTCGGTCTGGGCATAGGATGGATGTGCATCGTCGCGGCGGAGATGATCGGAGCACGGGGTGGCGGCATCGGTGCAATCATCCTTCGCAACGGCGACATTGGCCTTTACGAGTACATGTTCGCCGGCATGCTGATGATAGCCATCTTGGGCCTGCTGACCACAGGCTTGAGCAAATTCATCGAAAGGAGGGTCTCCATATGGATGGGAATGCGTTAAGTCTGTCCATCAAGAAGATGACCAAGGTCTTCCCCAAAGGAGAGGGTGAGCTGGTCGCACTTCAGGACATTGACCTTGATGTCATAGACGGAGAGTTCGTTTGTGTGCTGGGGCCCTCTGGGTGTGGGAAGACCACCCTGCTCAGGATAATCGCGGGCCTGGAACCGAAGTCCTCCGGCAGCATGGTCCTAAAGGGGAAGGAGATAGAGGGTCCGGGACCTGACCGTGGGATGGTGTTCCAGGAGTTTGCGCTATTTCCCTGGAGATCGGTCCGCCGAAATGTGGAGTTTGGCCTGGAGATCAAGAAAATGCCCCCGGAGATGCGAAAGGAGACCTCTCAGAAATACATCGACCTGGTGGGCCTCAAAGGTTTCGAGGACTCTCACCCAAACCAGCTCTCTGGCGGCATGAAGCAGCGTGTTGGCATCGCCAGGGCTCTGGCCAACGAGCCTTCGATCCTGCTAATGGACGAGCCGTTCGGAGCTTTGGACGCTCAGACCAGGAACCAGATGCAGAAGGAACTTCTTCGCATCTGGTCAGAGACGAGGAAGACCATCGTATTCATCACCCACTCCGTCGATGAGGCCGTGTTCTTGGCAGACCGCGTGGTCGTCCTTACCTCTCGACCGGGAAGGATAAAGACGGTCCATAAGATCGACCTGCCTCGCCCCCGGAACCGCGCTAGTCAAGAGTTCATCAAACTTAGAAGGGATATCCTGGACGAGCTGGAGCTGCAGCGGCAGGGCGTATGAGATGCTCTCCTTTATGATCGGGCCTCTTGACCGCGAGCGCTAGAGCGTCTTCTGCACCGCGACCTCGATCGCCCTTAAGATGCTTTCCCGAGGGATGACGATGGATACCGGGATAGTCAGTATCTTTTGTATTGTCGGGGCCACGATGGGCGCGCAGACGATGGCCAGCGCACCGTCCTTCTCCGCCATCACCGCCGCGACTATGGCGTCCTCCATGCTGTTCGCGGGGTACTCCTTCACCCGGACATCACGCTCGCCCAGCCTCACCGTCCGCTCCTCGATGCGGTTCAGCACCGGGCGGGCGGCGATGACCGCTATGAAGTTGCCGTGAGGCTTGGTCTCCATCCTGCGCACCGCACGAATGATGTCCCTTACCGTCCGCAGGTTCGGCTCCCTCTGGTCTTGCATGATCTTGTATATCGTTGAGGGAGATAGGCCGGTCTGGGAGCAGAACTCGTGAATGCTCATCTTCAGGTCCTCTTCCAGCACCTTGCGAAGAGAGTCGCGGAAGCCGCCCTCTTCACGCAGGATCCCGGCCACCAGCTCGTTCTCCAGCGACATGGGGTCACTTCTCCGAGCGTACCGCCCGGGCGGCATTTTCCCCGGCGACGCACCCCTGGCCGACCGCGCGTGCGAGCTGCCATGGGGCCCCGGTCACGTCTCCGCATGCATATACTTTCTCCATCTCGGTGCGGCAGTTCTCGTCCACCGGGATCTTCCCGCTGGGATCGGGGATTATCCCCAGTTCCAGCGCCAGCTCTATGGAGCCTTTCGCCCCCAAGGCGACGAACACGCCGTTCACGTCCAGGCGCCTCCCGTCCTCCAGCTCCAGGCCGGTGACCGTCTGCTCACCGACGATGCGCGACGGCTTCGCCTGCACCATCTCCACCATGGCCTTGCGGGCCTTGCTCACCATCTGCTCTGATGCTTTGAGCTGCCGGTGGACCCAATATACCTTGGACGCGTATTCGGCCATCAGGGCCGCGGATTCGGCGGCCTCGCTCTCCTCGCCTATCACCGCCACAGGACGGCCCCTGAAGAACCCAGCGTCACAGGAAGCGCAATAACTGACCCCCTTTCCAAGGAACTCCTTCTCTCCAGGGACGTTCAGCTTGGCCCGCGAGATCCCTACGGCAAGCACCAATGCCCGAGAGCGTATCTCCCTCTCCCGGTCGGTTATGACCACGAATGATTCGCCATCCTTGGTCAGCTTGATCACCTCTTCCTCGAGAAGCTCGGCGCCGAATCGTCTGGCCTGTTCCCTTCCCTTGCTTAGTAGGTCCGAACCGTCCACCGAATCGATGCCCAGATAGTTCTCGACCTCCGCGCGGTTCAAGGAAGATGCTTCGCTCTTCCCCACCGCTACGACCTTGACCTTTTTTCTTGCTGCGTGGATCGCGGCCTGCAGTCCTGCTGGACCCAGACCTATGATTGTGATGTCCGCCTCCATTGTTCTCCCGAAGCCATTAGCGCCGGGATGGTTTTTATACTTTCGTGATGAGGAAGTCCGAAAAGTAAAAATGTAAATGGTTTGCTCAAAGGTGGGCCTTGAGCCGGCGGGCCAGGTCCTCCTTTGGCTTTGCCCCTACGATGCGCTCCACAAGGTCGCCTCCCTTCATCACCAGCAATGTGGGGATGGCCTCGATCTGAAAGCGCATGGATATCTTGGGGTTCATGTCAGTGTTGAGCTTGCCGAAGGCTATCTTCCCCTGCATTTCCTTTGCAAGGGCATCGATAACCGGGGCCACCATGCGGCACGGCCCGCACCACGGCGCCCAGCAGTCCACGACCGCCAGGCCATATTTCTTGACGAAATCGTTGAACGTGCCGTCGGTCACATCGACGGGCTCGGAAGGCCAATCGGCTTCCATAGCTACGCTCTTCATCAGTTCCTGCTTTTTCTTTTCCCTTATCTGATCGATCTCGTCCACATTATGACCTCCAACGGTTTTACAGTTCAAATGCAAAACCGTATATCGCGTTCATCGTTATATAAATTTCCGATGACCTGTGAGGTCCGTTCCTTCCGCTTGCACAGGGCTGAGCGGTCCAGCATATGAATTGGGACACAACATATTAAAAGAGGGAACGGGATACCACGCCGGGATGACTCATGCTAGAGGAAGCGTCTGAGCTAATGGGACTGCAGGTCTACACGTCGAGCGGCATTTTCCTTGGAAACGTCAACAACCTGGTCATCGACCTGGACAATAAGCGCGTGGATGGCCTGTTCGTCAGCGAGACGAACCCTCTGCTGGTGGAAGAGTCCAAGGCCGTTAACGTTCCGTTCCGGTGGATCCAGTCGGTCGGGGACATCATCATCCTGAAATACTTCCCCAAGCGGGTCACCACTAAGAAGCCCGCGGCCAAGCTATAGGTCAGGGCATCCTTTCGAGGGCGGTCGTTCCCTCGCCCTTTCACTCTTTTAATTTTCGAAGCGTGCTTTCTCCAATGGAGGCGCACGCTGGCCTGAGGGCATCGCTTCAATATCGGGGCCGTCTTGACGGCCGCTGGCAGCGGCCTAGCTTGGCCGATCGTCCATGCGCTTCCTCAAGTATTGAGCGCAGGGCCCCTTAGGCTC
>JAKIXL010000076.1:5299-6963 GCA_022709105.1 Thermoplasmatota archaeon
GGCGTCGCGGAGCCCTTTCTGAACGAAATCCCGATACGCCCGCTCCGAGATCATGAAGTCTGCGTCCCCGACCAGGTTATCGGCGTGGCACACGATCTTCTCTTCCAGGGTGCAGGGGACGTAGTCCAGGTCCGGTAGGCCAAGGGCCGCTGCCTCCTGAGGGAGTATCCCTGCCCCCACATGCTTACGGATGATCAGGACCAGGGGCTCTGGTAGAGAGAGGGAACGGGCGATGGCCTCGCCCTCCACCCCGTGCCGTATGTCCTGCGTTCTGGACCTGCCAATATCATGGAGAAGGCCTCCTGCCCTGACCAGGTCCACGTCGGCCTTGCACCGCTGTGCCATGAGCACGGCGAGCCTTGCCACGGTGCAGACGTGCTTGATCAACCTGTCCGGCGCGCCCTGCGCCCTTAGAATATCTAAGCATTCTTGTTCATTCGGTATCGTTGACAACTTTCTTCCCCCGTTCGCACGGCACTACGGTCATGCGGCCATGAAAGTCAGCATGCAGCCCGGCCCCTTCCTTCAGGCGGTCCAAGAAGATGGCCAGGGCGGCCACCTCAGAGTGGGGCTGGTTCCCCACCCCTATGTTAAAGGTAGCTGCCTGGTAGACCTCAGGAGGCACCTTCTCCGCTCCCACGATAATCAGCATCCTCTCGGCCATGGCCGCCCGCACTCTGGGAAGCGCATCATCGATGTGCGTGCCATACATGGTCAGGTGCACCTTGGTCCCTTCAAAGCCGCGCAGGACCTCCTTCCACTTCACACCGGTGGTGATGGAGAAGTCGCCTCCAAAGCGCTTTACCACCGAGCGCACGCTCCTTTCCAGCTCCTCGTCCGGCGTGGAGACGAAAATTCCCTTGGCCCCGAAGGCACGGGCGGTGAGCGCGACATGGGTGGTGACCCTCTTGTCCCTCTCCGGTCGATGGCCGAGCCTGAGGACGTATATTTCGGGCATCCCGGGGCTCACTCCTTTAGGCGCTCGATGCGGTGTCCCCGGTAGTCCAGGCGGACCGAGCGCTTCACCAGGCTCCTCAGCATGGTGGACGTGATCCCCAGCTTCTCGGCGATATCGCCAGCGAAGCGGCCCTCTGGCCCTACTTCCTTGAATATGTCCTTCTCCAGCTTCTCGAACTCATCCTCGGGCATCATCGCCGCGGCCAGAACATCGGATATCTCATAAACCGGCCATGAGGCGTTTATGTGAAAGGAGGTGTAATAGGTATGATAGGCCTTCTCCGGGAAAGATCCGCTGGTCGATTGCCATCTGGTTTCCACCAGCTTCATCTTTTCAAAGAACTTGAGGGCATCGGACCCCTCAGGCCCAAACTTCGCCTCTATTTCCTTCGTAGTGCGCCATTCCAGCGTCACCTCTTTGAGGACTTCCCTCTTTACCTTGGTATCAACGGCTCGCAACATCGGTACAAGTTCCGATGGCTCGTTGATAACCTTGATTCTATTCATAGCCCACCTAATTGGTCTGTATGAATATAAAGGGCTATTGCCGTGTTCTATGGCCATAGGTCATGAGGGCGGTGCATCCGCCCTCGAGCGGACCTCAAAGGTTATTAACAACGATACAATTACTCGTTCCCATGGCCGACAAGCCACAGAAGGTCTATTATCAGTGCGCGTGGACCGGCAAGGTCTATGACACCGAGGAG
>JAKIXL010000077.1 GCA_022709105.1 Thermoplasmatota archaeon
GGCACATCGTTCCGCAGGGTGGGCGGGAGCTGAAGGAGGACCGCTCCCAACAGCTGGTTCTCCGCCAGCGGCCTTACGCAGGAGGCTTCGAAGGCCGACGCCATGATCCCGGCCTTGATCCCCTCCATCTTGCCGAGCGCGTCATGTGTCACTTGTGAAGGCATCTTGACCGAGTACTCGAAGCCCCTCAGCCCCAGCCCCTTCTTGATCCATCCGTTGACGATGTAATCGTTCGGAGGGCGATGGAACGTGCTGTTTATCTCGACCGTGTTGAAGAACGAGGCATAGTAACGTAACCACTCCTCCTTCTTCCTGGCGATATTGACGGGATAGAACCTGCCCGCCCAATCCTCATAAGACCATCCGCTGCATCCGATAAGCACTTAGACCTCTCTATTCATCTCAACCCGGCGTACATATATCTTCCCGGTTTTGAGAAGCGGGCCGCCCACAAAAATAACTCGGCAGCATCCGTCCATCGGGGGAAAACATTAAGAGCTGCCGCGCTATGGTTCGAACGCTTCCAGAGATCGGGGGCGATCCGTGAACCCCCTTGCATGCTGGAGGCGAACAGAGCGTCGTTCATATGGGTCTTTCCATGAACAACGATGTGACATCGGGTCATGAATGGGAAACAACCCCGACGCGCGACAACAAACCCCCGGCCTGGGTCAGTGTGGGGAGAACAGGCTTTCGCCGTCCATGAACCAATCTGTTAAGGTCCGGGGGACAATAGAGGCTTTCCGGCCGGGCCGCATCCCTCTTTTGGAGATGGTTTACCACCGGACCGGCCGACCGCGGTCCTGCCAAGATTTATGGCCTCGGCATTGACAAGTCAGTTACGTGCAATCATGGTGTCGCCTAACATAGAAAAGATGTACTGGGGCCGGCCGCTGCAGGACAACCCGGTGGGCGAGTACCGCCCCCACGAGGCCCTGATCGAGGCCGTGGCCAGCCGGCTGATGCCCTCCGGCCGAGCGCTGGTGCTGAGCAATGATGACGGGATCGACGCGCTCTATATGGCCCAGTCGGGCTATGCCGTCGCCCTGGTCGGCCTCTTCCCTGGAGAGGTGGAGATCGCGCGGCAGAGGATAGCGGAAACGGATGCGAGGGTACAGGTGTACTCGGCGGAGCCGACCAAGATGCCGTTCCATCCGGGTGAGTTCGATGTTGTGTTCGATCCTAGGGTCTATAATGCGCTCAAGGGAGAGGAGCGTGCGCTATTCATCAAGGAACTGCACAGGATCACAAGACCGGGGGGATACATAGTGTTCGTTGTGCCAAGCTACAAGAGCTCACCTCCAGGGTGCATGACCAAGGAGGCTGCGGTGAGCGCCTTCCAGCCTCCTTTCGAGGTGCTCAGCGTCGTCGACATCGGCGGCTTGGAGGGCGAAGGGTTCCTTTCGCAGTACTCAGTGACGCTGCGGCGGCCCTGATCACCCGAGGAATATCTTGGTCCCCAGGGCCCGGTCGACCACGAACGTGTCCTCCGGCCCGCCGCTGTCCCTGGCACGGATGAACCTCTCCAGCTTTGCATCCATCTCGTCAGCGAAGTTCAGCGCCAATGCCTCCGGGATGGCCGCCTCGGTCGGGGAGCCCTTCTCATTGGTCCCGTGGCTCGCCAGCACCATATGCACCAGCTTGGTCCTCAGCAGCTCGGGGAACTGGTCGCATCTGTCGCATGCGCCCTCCACCATGCGGGCCCCTATGACGATGTGCCCCAGCAGCCTGCCGTTGACCGATTCGGTTATGGTGGTGGATACGTCGTAGCAGTAAACCTTACCGATGTCGTGCAGAATGGCCGATGCCAGCAGCAGATCGTGGTCCAGCGCGGGATACAGGCGAGAGATGGCCTCGCAGTTCCTCGCCACGTTGAGGGTATGCTCCAGCAGTCCTCCGACCCAAGCGCAGTGAAAGGTGACCGAGGCGGGGGCGGCCTTGAACCTGCGCAGCAGGTCCTGGTCCCCGAAGAGCTTTTCCAGCATCGCCCCGATGTCCGGATCGGTGATCTGTTGCATGAGGGCATGAAGCTCGGCGTACATCTCCTCGGGGTCCCTCTCGGCACAGGCCACGAAGTGCGAGACATCGTAATCGCCTGATACGGTCTCCTCTAGGACATCGTCTCCGTTGGACAGGTTCACCTGTATCACCATCGCGTCGTTGAACTGGTCGCTGGAGCCCCTGACCCTGATGAGGGCGCCCTCGCGAATGGAGTCATAGACCTTCTTGACCGGCCCTTCCTCGTTGCCCCCCCAATAGTTGGTCCTTATCTCCCCTGTGGAGTCGCTGAGGACAAGGGAGAAGAAGTGGTTCGCCTTGCGGCCCTTGCGGGGAGGGTCCTTCTTCTTGACCACGTACACTTCATCGATCCTCATCCCCTTGGTGATGATGTCGCTGATCCACAGCCTATCCTTCTCCAACCTCGGCACCTCGGGGGATATTGTCCCTGTGGATTAAATATTGCGAGGCTCGGAGGAGGTCACCTCAGGTCCACCTTCCGGGCCGCCAGCTTCCTGAGCCATTCCTCGGACTCCTTCCATCTAGGGTGTTGCCGCTCGCGGGCCTTGAACTCGGGCGTGTGGTGCCGCCGCCCGTCCGACAGGCCGTCCTCCAGATGAAGAAGCTCGTGGTACAGAACGTACTCGTGGACGAAGTCTGGGACCTTCTCGTTGTCAAGGAGAGAGGATATGGCCACCACTCTCATGAGCACGCTGCAGTACCCCACCCTCATGCGGTTCCCGCTCTTGGTCCAATGCAGGGACACGTTCTTGGACGGTGAGACCGTTCCGCTGTCAACCAGCCGTCGGTATGTCTCCCGCAGGTCGAAGTGCCGTCCCAGGGCCGTCCTGGTCAGGTTCCTGCTCCTCCTTACATAGGTGGCCTGGTTCCTGAGGACGAAGTCATCGGACTCCAAGTAGGCCTTCAAGCGGGGGCTGTAGACGCATCCAGGTGTGCGCTTCTCTATGCGCTCGTACAGCGCCTGGGCAAAGTCCCCGAGGACCTCGGGCCTTGCGGCACCAAGGTAGTCCGATATCTCGAACGAGACCGTCCTGCCGAGCCTTTGCCAAGTGCTTTTGAACTCCTTATAGGACGCGTAGTCCACCTTCACTTGATCATAGCCGTAGGCCGTTCCCATCGTCTTGAACGTCGCTTCCAGCAGGTGCTCGTGTTCGCTGGGCCTTGCGCTTCCCTCGCCTAGATAGGTTATGTCGGTCATCGTCTACTCCAATGGATGTTCAGCGCCTGCCGGGGCATAGCCGGTGGCAGTACAGGGAAGCTTCAGGCCGTTCACGGACGTCCTTTCCTCCAGCCCATGGAACGAGCGATGGGAAGCGAGCTTAAGAAGCGTCGGTCCTCATTCTCGATGTTGACGTCCATCTGCCCAGGGCTCGGAGCGATGCTGCGAGGGGAGAGCATCTACACCGTTGGTCGCCCTTGCTGAGGCAGCATCCGCCATTTCCCAGGGGCGGCCAATGGATCGGATGTTATCATTTCAGATAATAGGTTCGGGACATTCTTAAACGCCCTTTTTATCGGACGCCTAGATGGGAAAGAGGCTCCCGAAGGCCAGACTGATCACCCGGGGAAACCTGGACGGCATCGTTTGCGCTGCAGTGTTCCTGGGGAGATATCCTAGCGGAGAGATCACCTTCATCAGCTCCCCTCCATCTGCAGCAGAAGCTGCCTCGAACGACGGAGGCCATGATGTCATCATCATTGCCGATGTCCCGCTCACCCCGGAGATAATGGCCCTTTTGGACAAGGACCCCAGGATAATGTTGGTGGACCATCATCCCGCGTGCGAATGCCATCCCCAGGCCGTCGTGGATGTCTCCATGAGCGCTGCCGGTGCAGCGCCCCGGCACTTTGGCCTGCTCTCATCGCTCACGGGAGCGGTGGCCCTCGCCGACCTCTACGAGCGGTCCGAAACCGCAGCGGTGGCCTGGATGGCCGCCACAATGGGAAGGGAAAGGATCGAGCTTGAGTCCCGCATCCTGGACTTCTCTTGGAGATACAACATCGAGGACGATGGCTTTCGCCTGGAGACCGCCAGGGCGCTATCGGCAGGATCGTTGCCGTCAGAGGTCGGGAGCGTCGTGGACAGATACCAGGCGATGATCGGCGGGGACCGCTGGGCCAGGGCACTGTCCAAGGTGAGAGAGAAGCTCCAAGTGCGAGGGGGACTGGGGCTTCTTGACCTGCGCCGGGACCGGCCGTCCCTATATGGTTTCGGCTCCCTGGCCCTTGTCGAGGCGGCAAGAGAGCGCGGCTGCCGCTATGCGATGCTGGTGCACGATTCAAGGGATGCCTCGGTGGCCTCGCTGCGGGCATGCGGGGGCGGCAATGTCGATCTCGGGCTCTTCGTCCGGGACTTCGCCCGCGCCCACGGCACGGACGGAGGTGGACATCCTGGCAGTGCAGGTGTTCGCCTCCCCCGCCAAGCTGCCGACCGGCTTATTGATGAGCTTGCCGCGGCGGTCGGATGATCAGTCCTCGTCGTCAGGCGGGCCGAGCATAGGTGCGTCAGGAGTCCCGGGGGCGACCCTCTTGTAGACCAGCACCGGGCACTTGGCGTTCTTGGCGATGACGTCCTGGATGGCGCCGAAGGCGAATTGGTCCCACCTCTTTGCCGCCGATGAACCGATAACCAGGAGGTCGGTCTCCAGAGACTCGGCCACCACTCCCCCGACAATGAGCTCCGGCCGGATCTCTTTGATGATGACCGGGACCTGGCGGCTCTCCACGATCATCTTGAGGCGCTTGGAATATTCCGCTGCCTTGACCAGGTACCTCTCGTTGACGATGACGTTCAGGATCGTGATCCGGGAATCGTTCATCTGAGCGATGTCCGCCGCCACCTCGGTGGCCTTGCTTACGTGCCACAGACCGCCGGACAGTATCATGATGTTGTCCAGATGCAGCTTGCCGTCGGCCTTGAGCACCATGATGTCGCAAGGGGTCTGGCGGACGATGTCGTCGAGCTTGCGGCCGAGGATGCGCTTCTGAGTGTTGGTGTATCCCTTCCAGCCTACGATTATGGCGTTGACATGATAGTCCTTGGCGGTGTCTATGACGCTCGCCACCACATCATGCGATACCAGCACGATGGCCCTGGTCTTTATGCCGCGCATCTCGGAGTACTCGCGCAGCCTTTCAAGGACCTTCTTGCGTTCGTCCACCCGCTTCTTCTCTACCGCGCTCAGCGGTACGCTGGCCGGCACCTCGACCACCGTAGTGAGCAGGATCTCCCCGTCATACTTTGCGGCCAGGGTGACCGCGATGTCGATTATTCCTTCGTTCCGGGGATCGTCAACGGGTATGAGCACGCGGTACCGGGCCTTGGCCTCATCGCTAAGGACCGAGGGCGCGGGGGGACGGAAGTGCTCGATCTCCTCCTTCCCTTTGGCGAAATAGTGGACCAGCAGGCCGGCGAAGATCACTGCCAGCGCGAGGTACCATGCAAGGGGGTCCAGGTCGAAGAGCATGATGGCCAAGAACATCTTGGAACCCACGCCCGCCAACGGGATCCAAGGGAACAGAGGGGAGATGAAGGAGCGCTTAGCATCAGGCCTCCTTTTCCTCAGTGTCATCATGGACAGGTTAACGAGAACGAAGAGCAGGAGGACCATCACGTCGGCGACAGCAGCTACCTTCCGGATATCGAAGGTCACCGCCATGAATATGATTATCATGCCGCTGATGAGGATCGCCGTTACAGGAGTATGCCTTGTCGGATGCAGCCTGCCGAATATCGAAGGGAGGTTGCCGTCGCGCCCCATGGCGAAGGAGACCCGGGAGGCCGAAAAGACCACTGAGTTCACTGCTGCCACTGAACCGATTATCATGCCAACGGACATGAGGGCTCCGCCGATGAACGGTATCGCCTTGTCGGCCGCCAAGTTCAGCGCGTGGTCGGCCCCCTCGGCGGTGGCCTGCCATCCGATGGTGGCGAAGGTCACCGCGGCCACCGCGATGAACAGGACCGCGGATATGGTGATGCACAGGAACATGGCCCGCGGGACCGTTTTCTCGGGGTGCTTGGCCTCCTCGCCGGTCTGGGCCACCACCTCGTAGCCTTCGAAGATCATGAAGGTGAAGCCCATGGAGGTGGCGATGGACATGTAGCCGAAGGGGAGAAGCACCGGGCCGAAACCGTCGATCCCGGCGGCGGAGGGGTCGCCCATTATGAACGCGATGCAGAAGAGGCAGAATATGATGATTATGCCTATGAGGAAGCTGGAGACCAGGATCCCGGACCGTCCGGCCCCCTTCACCCCGCGGTAGTTCATGTAGCAGAACGCCACCGCGATCAGCACCGTGAATATGGAGGTTACGCTCTCAGGAGATAGCCCCGGTATCTCGAGGTTATACTGGGTGAGCAGGAGGCTTACCCCGGTGCCGAAGCCTATGGCGTAAACGCTGCAGGCGATGCAGTGGCCCACCCATGACATCCAGCCTCCCAAAAAGCCCAAAGGCTCGAAAAGGCCTTCCTTCACCCAAAGATAGCCGCCTCCCGTCTCCGGGAAGGCGCTTGCCAGCTCGGCATATGCCAGAGCTGTGAATATCGTCACCACGAAGTTCAGCCCGAAGGTCAGGAGCAGGCCGGGCCCCACGATCTCCGTGGCCAGGCCTATCAGCAGGAATATGGATGACCCGATGTTGGGCCCGATGCCGATCATCAATACTTCTGCCAGACCAAGGTCCCGGTTGAGGGTGACCTCTACCCCGCTGGTATGGGGGGCGTGCTCTTCGGTCATATGAGGTGCCGCTGGAAACGGATACTGTCAGATAAGGATTTCTAGTATTCTGTATTGATCGAGGCGGGCCGATGACCGCCCGTGGCCTGATGGCCTGAGCGCTGTCCATCATCCTTTTATTTAAAAACAAGGCGTTCATGCGAACGCCCTTACGCCGGAGCCGGGGACCCGGTCATGCTCCGGCCGCTCGC
>JAKIXL010000078.1 GCA_022709105.1 Thermoplasmatota archaeon
CAGCTCGTAGAGAACGATGCTCACCGCGTGCGACAGGTTCAAGGTGGGGTATTCATCGCTCGATGGCACATGGGCCAGCAGATCGCACCTTGCCAGCTCGTCCTGCGTGAGCCCGAGGCCCTCGCGGCCGAACAGCAGGGCGATGCGCCCCTCGTAGCCCGCGGTCTTCGCCGCGAGCTCGCGCGCGGGCATCGGTATCCGGATGTACCGCCTCGGGCCGTGGGTCACCACGCCGGTCGTCCCCACCACGAGGGAGCATCCCTTGACCGCCTCATCGAGAGTGTCGACAATGGCCGCTTTGCTGAGAATATGCCCGGCATGCTTCGCCCGCTTGAGCGCCTCGTCCCCGAGGGGGCAGGGGTTGACCATGCACAGGTCGTCGAAGGCGAAGTTGCCCATCGCCCGGGCCACCGCCCCGACGTTCCCTTCATGTTCTGGCTCGACCAGAACGACCCTGAAATCGCCCATGCCCTCGGAACCATTAATAGGCCAGTTCTACTTAATCCTGACGTGGTCTGGCGCGCCGCCGTCAAGCTCGCCTACGACGGGCGGGCGTTCATGGGCTCCCAGAGGCAGCCGGGGGAGCGCACCGTGGAATCGGAGCTCATCGCCGCTCTCCTGGAAGTGAAGGCCTTCGGCTCGGTCGCCGCCTCCCGCTTCCGCTTCGCCAGCCGCACCGACCGGGGGGTCAGCGCGCTGGGGAACGTCGCCGCCTTCGATACCAACTTTCCCCGGACCGAGCTGCTCAGGGCGGTCAACTCGGCCGTCGAGGACCTCTACGTTTACGGCGTTGCCGACGTGCCGTCTGCCTTCAGCCCCCGGAGGGCCAAAGGCCGTTGGTACCGGTACGTCCTTCCGGCCGGCGATCTGGACGTCACGAAGGTGATCGAATGCGGGGATGCCCTGCAGGGGCGGCACGATTTCCGGCGTTTCTGCAAGCCTGACGGCCGTTCCACCATCAAGACAATGGAGAGCGTCACGGTGCGGGAGGAGAAGGGCATGCTGATCATCGACATCAGGGGCAGGGAGTTCCTCCGCAACATGGTGCGCAGGATGGTCGCGGCCATGATCAAGGCCGGGGAGGGCAGGGCGAGCGTGGAGGAGGTCCGCTCCGCGCTGGACGGAAGGGACGTGAGCTTCGGCCTCGCTCCCGCCGAGAACCTGACGCTGATGGACGTCGAGTATCCCTTCCCCTTCGCCGTCGAGTGCCCCCCGACCATGCGCCGGCGGGCCGAGGCGTACCGTCTGGACGCCTTCGGCCGACTGGGCTTCGCCGACGAGCTCTTCATGCGATGTCAGGCCGGGCCGGGGTCTCGAAGCTGATGTTTCCCGTCACTCGCATCTGCTCGAGGCCGCTCTCAGGGGCTGTTGGACAGGCGCTCGTTGAAGAACATGCTGCTGGCACCATCTCCGCGAGGATCATAATATAAAAAGATAAGTGTAGCATGCTCTAAAACCTGTTTAATACCTTGGCAAGCGTCGTGAGAATCGCTGAGATGGGAAGAAGGTCCGCGGGGCACCGGGGTCAGGGGCTTAGCCCCGCAACCCCTCAATGTTCATGAATCCTTTTTATGCACGGCGTCCGTTCCTCCGCACGTGATCATCTCCATCACCGGCACTCCGGGCACGGGGAAGAGCAGCGCCGGTCTTGCTCTCAGGGCGAGAGGCCGCCATGTCGTAGAGCTCGGCGACCTCATCAGGGAGCATGGCCTGCACGAGGGCGTGGACGAGGAGAGAGGCAGCCTCGAGGTCGATGTTGACGTCCTCGCGGACCGTGTTCCGGCGCTTCTGCCGGCCGGTGAGGTCCTGCTGATCGGGCACCTCTCTCACCTGGTGCCCTCGGAGCTTGTGATAGTCCTCCGCTGCCGCCCCTCTGTGCTGGAGAAGCGCCTGATGGGCAGGGGATGGGCCGACGCCAAGGTCAGGGAGAACATGGAAGCGGAGGCGCTGGACGTTATCCTGGTGGAGGCGGTCGAGTCCGAGCGGGAGACGGTGGAGATCGATACCACGGAGATGTCCAAGGACCAGGTCGCCGACGCCGTCGAGGACGTCCTGGCAGGAGAAAGGGAAAAGTACGCCGTGGGAAATATCGACTGGAGCCAGGAGGTTCTGGGATGGTACTAGATTCCAAGCGCGACAAGGTAGAGTTCATCATGCTGCCGAGCGCGAAGCGGCTATCGAGGTTCAACCCCAATACCATCTCCTGGGCCTCCTTCGTCATGGCCTGCGTGGCCGGACTCCTTATCTTCGCCAGTCCCCTGAGCTGGGAGCTGCTGCTGCCCCTGTCGGCTCTGGCGGTGCTGATCAGCGGCTTCCTCGACGCGGTGGACGGAAAGGTGGCGAGGATCACCGGGCGGGCTTCGAAGCGCGGGGACCTGCTCGATCACATCCTGGACCGCTACTCCGACGTGGTCATGATCGGCGCGGTGGCGGTCAGCGCGTGGTGCAACCCCTACATCGGGATGCTGGCCATCATCGGCGTGCTGCTCACCAGCTACATGGGCACGCAATCTCAGGCGGTCGGGGCGGGGCGGCTGTACGCCGGCCTGCTGGGCCGGGCCGACCGCGTCGTGCTTTTGACGGCAGCCCCCATCGTCCAGGCGTTCTTCATGGTCCTCTTCACCGGCTCCGCCCCTCCCAGCGACGCGGCCGCGTACCTCACCTCAGGATGGGTCCACCTCGGGGCCGGCATATATCTCTCAATGTTCGAGCTGGTGATGCTGTGGTTCGCCGTGATCGGCAACCTCACTGCGGTCCAGCGGGCGATGGAGATATGGAAGAAGGTGAAGGACTAGGACCGGCCTTCCGGGGCGGGAGGTTCTTGATGCGGTAGTACGACAGCGGGTGCTTGACGTACTCCTTGGGATGGTTGCACAAAGAGTCCGGCTCGTAGCAGATGCCGTAGCTCTTCATCGTCGAGCACTCCGGCGGGGTGTACTCGGTGCCCGACGTTTCTCCAGTAATGTGGTCCACCTGGTACTTGGTCTTCGACTGATCGAAGTCCGGCGAGGTCGCGTACAGCGCCAGGATCTCGTCGGAAGATAGGCCTACATGATGCAGGAACGCGGTCAGCGCGAACCGCCCGGAGTGCGGTATGTTCTCCCCCGCCTGGGCCATGCCGATGAGGTGCTTCATGCACGGCGGGAAGTTCTCCACGCTGACCTTGCCGAAGTCCTCGGCCTTGAACTGGTCACGCTTGATCGCGGTACGGTCCTTCAGCTCTCGAAGGTCGTCGCCCAGCGCGCGAACGATGCTGTCGGTGACCGGCAGGGGCAGCTCCGCTTCTATCCTATCTTGGAGCGCCTGCTGCATGACCCGGGCGAACTTGACCTGGTTCAGGGTCACGTGCCCGTCCTTGACCTCGGTGTTCACCAGCTTCCATTCCTTGCTGCGCATGCGCGACGTGAACCTCAGATAATCGGAGAAGTGCATGCGCACCGTGAGCTCGTCGCTCTCATCGACGTCCGTGGTCACGGGAACACCGAGCTGGTAGGCGACCTCTTCGACGATGTCGCTCCTCTCCCTCTCCAGACGCTCGCACATCGCCACCCCCTCAGCGAGCGCGTAGCGCCTGGTGAGGAACTTATCACCGACGCTGGAGACGAACATCCTGGCCATGGGGTAGGAGAGGATCTCCTCCAGCTGCTCTTCGGCCGTCCCCATGGGGCGGAGGCGGACGATGCCGTCCTCGAGCGCGTCGATGACCCTGGCCTTGCCCCGCGCCCGGGCCTGGCGGAACGCCTGGTGCTCCAATAGATCGTCTAACGTGACGCCCTGGTCCTTCACGTGCTCTGCTGCGTCCTTGAGGAACGGGTATTTGGCGAGGTGAAGGCCCTCCATGCCCGAAGTCAGGCCATCCGCGCATAAATAAGTTCCAATCGTCGCTTCAGTCAAAGGCGACGAGGCCATCGAGATCCTTAGCTATCTGGGCATCGTCCAGCGCCTTGGTCAGGTCGGCCATGTTCTTCATCGGCCTCTTGTTGAACAACCGGATGGCGCGTTTCCTTCCGACGCCCGGCAACGCCTCCAGGGCCTTGAGCGGGCAGGAATTTATCCTCAGAGGATGCTCGATGGCGGTGACGCTGCGGTACCCCCAGCCAACGACCTTGACGTCGACGAACCTGCCGATATCGACCGGGTATGGAATGCCCACGAGAAGCGGGTACGAGCCGATCTGCCGCCCGAAGGTGGTGTTGCCGTCGCGGAGCTCGGTGAACACCTTACACAGGACCGTTCCTTGAGGGACCGTGCGCTCGAGCATCGGACGGTCTATGTGCTCCCGCACGAACTCCTTGAACTTGATGAACTCCCTGTGACCGACCGTCGGCGGGAACTCGCGGCGCACCGGGATTACCTGCCGGACGCTGATCCTCCTGAGCATGAGGCCCTCGTCCAGCACGGCGCGCAAGAATGCCTTGTCGAGTTCCAGGCTCTCGCCGATCTCGCCCTCCAGGCCGACGATGAGGTTGAGGCCCGGAAGCAACCTGGGAAGGCCGCTCTTGCCTGTCTCCGAGCCGATGCGATTGATCGCCCTGATCGCTTCCATGGCCTGCTCCGCGCTGGCGTTCAGGTTGTTCGCCTCCCGGACCTCGGGGTCGGCGCACTCCAGGCCGAGGGCGAGCACGTTGCCGCTGGTGCAATGTTCGACCAGAGCCCTAAGGACCTTCTCCGACTCCTCAGGATAGGAGGCGATGACCGCGGGATTAGCGTTGTCCACGTGCAGGACCTCTGGCCCAAGGGCCGCGATGCCGGCGAACAGCCGCTCCACCGCCTCCGGTCTCGGCCGGGGCGGGTCGCCGGAAGATAGGTCGGCCTTGTACGACACGATGCAGGTCTGCGCTCCTAACCTGAAGTTCGCCACTCCCAGCTCGCGGAGCTTCCGGCACTCGGCGATGATATCATCCTCGTCCCGGAAGGACGGCGCACCCTTCATCGGCTCCACGCAGAAGGAGCATCCGCCGGAAGCGTAGCGGACGCATCCGCGGTAGGTCTCTACCTCGGCCACCAGCGGTTGCGGGAAATCGGGGTGGTGGAGCACCGTATCGGCCCCGGCCAGCAGCCAGGCGTTCCACTCCTCCATGGACCTCCAACGCTGGCCTGCGCTTCCCGAGGTGAGGAGATCGTGCACCGCGGCGGCGGGGTCCTTGAGAGCCAGGTGCTCGAACCGCCCAAGTTCGCTCTTTTCCAAAGCGGCTGGCCCGCCCAGCACCCTTATCCCTGGCAACCGCTCCGCCAAGTTCGCTACCTCTCTCCCCGAGGCGGGCATGGCCCTCAGGTACTTCCCCGGGACCGCCGAACCGGCCATGATCAAGCTAACGGCGGCATGCGGTAACGCGGCACCGCGGCGTACCTGATCGATGGTCAGGTACTCGGCCTCAGCTCCGGCCACGCGGGCCGCGCCCACCGCCGCCCTGACCTGCGGGGAGATGTACGGCGGCACCCCCAGGCACGCCGGCTCGTCCACGTAGCCGTCGATGATGAGCGCCCGGAGCACCTTGGTCATGCTTCGAAGGAAGGGACGGGGCGTATATCTAATCACCCTGTGCAGGAAGATGGCTTGCACATCGATCCATGCTCATGATCGGCCGAGCCCGGTCCAATCAATTCAGCACGCGATGTCATCGCTTTCACGCGTGCAGTATGATGTTCGTTGCTCGTCCGATAGGTGATTTGAGAATGAACATGCCTCACAATGCTCCCTGGTAAACGAAGATGGGCTATCTACCGCCAAAGGACCATCGCCCCGCTCGGAACGATTCTGAATGTATATAACTATCAATGAACAGATATATTTGTGGCACATCATCTCCCGCTCGGTGGAAATCGTGGACATATGATAATGCTGGACGGATCACCACCTGGACCGACCGAGGAGGGGACGTGCAATCGTCCGAATACGACACCTCGGGCCGATTGATCCGTGTGGTCGGTACTGATGACAAGTACATCACGAGGTACGACTCGGCCGGGAACGTGATCGAAGCCAGGAACAGCCTCGGCAACTTCTCGTACTCGTACAACGACCGTAACCTCGTGGATGCGATGACCGAGACGATCAACGGCACCGCGTTCTCGTTCTCCTACAGCTTCGACGCTACCGGGGCCGTGACCGGAGTGACCTATCCCGACTCGTCCGTCATCACCTATCAATACGACGACTACGGACGGCTGGATCGCGTACTATCCGGTAACGACGAGCTTATTTCGTTCACATACAACAAGGATGATTCCGTAGCTGCGAAGAGCGAGTGCGACGGCAACTCCACCATGTCGTATAATTACAACTTCAGAGGATGGATCACTAGGATCAGCGCGTACGATGGAAACGGGACCTTCATGGACCTGCGGTACTCGTACGACGATGTCGGCAACGTCGTCAGGATCGTCGACGCCGTCGGCTCGGCCGGAACCGAGCAATACGAGTACGACATGCTCGGCCGCCTGACCAAGGCGACCGGCGTCTGGGGCACGCTTCGCTACGGCTACGACTCGATGGGCAACCGGCTGTGGATGAACGACGGCACCAATCGCTCGTACTCGTACTCGAGCTACAACAAGCTGACCTCCGACGGCACGTTCTCGTACGCTTACGACAACGACGGAAATGTCATATGGAAGAACTCCACCGCCGGGCGTTTCCACTTCGAGTACAACTCCTTCGGGCAGATGATCTCGGTGGAGAAACAGACGAACAACAGTGGAATATGGTCTCCTCTTACCGCCTTAGCATCGTACGCCTACGACGCTAACAGCGCTCGCGCAATTGTCTCCGACTCCGAAGGCGTCGTCACCAGCGTATATCAAGGTCACGATCCGGCGTACGAGGTCGCGGACGGGAACGTCTCCAAGTTCGTGTACGTGAACTCTCGCCTCGAGCTTCGGCTAGAAGGTGACGACAGCTACGCCTACCTCGCGGACGCTCTCGGCT
>JAKIXL010000079.1:0-6397 GCA_022709105.1 Thermoplasmatota archaeon
TCGTGGACGACATCATATCGACTGGAGGGACCATCGAGGCGGCTGCCAACCAGCTGAAGATATTGGGGGCCAAGAGCGTCACCGCCGTATGCACCCATGGGCTGTTCGCCAAGGGAGCACTCGACCGCCTGAGGAAGTGCTGCAACGCGGTGTTCTCGACCAACACGATCGAGAACGAGGTGTCGGTCATATCGGTCGCCTCCCAGATCGCGAAGGCCTTGCGGTGATCTCCGGGCGCGTCGAACCTTATTTAACTAGAACAATATTCCGTGGACCTATTCAGGTGTGAGCGATGAAGAAGGAAGAGAACTTCAGCGAGTGGTACAACGACCTCGTGGAGCAGGCCGGCCTCACCGATAAGCGCTATCCGATCAAGGGAATGAACGTGTGGCCGCCGTACGGTTGGAAGGTCATGCAGCACATCGATGCCTTCATCCGTCAGGAACTGGACGCAACCAATCACGATGAGGTCTCCTTCCCCCTGCTGATACCGAAGTCCGAGTTCCAGAAGGAGAAGGACCATATCAAGGGCTTCGACGCAGAGGTGTACTGGGTCACCCATGCCGGGCTGAATGAGCTGGACATCCCCTTGATCCTTCGCCCGACGTCCGAAACGGCCATGTATCCCATGTTCTCCATATGGGTGCGGTCCCACGGCGACCTGCCGCTCAAGATATACCAGATCGTCAACACCTTCAGGTACGAGACCAAGCAGACCAGGGCGTTCATCAGGGTCCGGGAGATCCACTTCTTCGAGTCACACACCTGCCACGTGGACGAGGCCGACGCCCAGCGCCAGGTGGAGGAGGACTTCGTCATACTGGAGAACCTGATGCGGGAGCTGTGCCTGCCTTACATGCTCCTGCGCCGCACCGAATGGGACAAGTTCCCCGGAGCGTACTATACCGTGGGCATAGACACCGCCATGATGAGAGGGCGCAGCCTGCAGCTCGGCTCGATCCATCATTATCGGGAGAACTTCTCCAGGCCGTTCGATATCAAGTACGAGGACGTCGACGGAAGCACCAAGTATGTCCATCAGACCACATACGGGATGTCCGAGCGGCTCCTCGGCTCCGTGGTAGGCGTACACGGTGATGACCGGGGCCTCGTGCTCCCCCCGGCCATCGCACCTTTCCAGGTGGTCATCGTGCCCATCCTGGCCAAGGGGAACGTGGAGGAAGTGGGGGCCAAGGCCCGCGAGCTCCGGGACGAACTTAAGAGGGCGGGCATCAGGGTCATGCTGGACGAGAGCGATGAGCGTCCTGGGGCCAAGTTCTTCAAATGGGAGCAGAAAGGCGTGCCGCTGCGGCTCGAGCTGGGAGCCAGGGACATCGAGAAGGGGATGGTGGCGTACGCCCGCAGAGACGACGGAAGGAAAGGCGGTTTCGCCCGCCCCGAGGTTGCCGCCGAGGTCCGCTCCATGCTTGATCTCATCGCCAAGGACATGCGCGCCAAGGCCCAGAGGTTCATGGACGAGAGCGTCGTTACGGTGGAAAGCCTTGACCTTGATGAGGTCTCGGAGAAGTGGCTTCGCTTTGGATGGTGCGGAGAGCAGGGGTGCGGCCGCAAGATCGAGGAGCGCACCGAGCTGAAGATACTCGGCTCGCCGTACGTCAAGGAAGAGTTCCGGGGCAAGTGCCTCGGCTGCGGCCAGGAGACCGATACCGTGGTCTACGCCGCCCGGGCGATGTGACCCTCACTCCTCATATCTCCTCTCGAAGAACCCGAGCATCTCCAGAAGGCGCCTGGCGGCGGGCAGGCCGCCGTCCAGATAAAGGGCGCCGACGAGAGCCTCCACCGCCTCTCCGGGAATGCTGCTGCTCTCCAGCTCGTTCCTCTCCCCGCTGGTCATGACCAAGAACTGCAGTATAGGGGCGGCAAGCTCATTGAGGCTGTGGCCGCTCACCATCCTGTTCCTCTGGATCGTGATCTGGCCTGCGTCCGTCATCTGCTTTTCACGGATCAGGAATTCGGTCGCGAGCACGTCTATGATCGTGTCGCCTAGGTTGGCCAGTACCGCGTGGCGATACTTTGGGAAGAAAAGCTTGTTCTCGTTGGGGTACCCGCTGCTGACCAGAGCGCCGGTCAAAAGGTCGAGGTCGTTGAAGCGGTAGTTCAGAGACTTCTCGAAGGCCAGAGATCTGGCCATTACTTCCTGGTCTTCCATGGGATCGGCCCCTAGATTGTCGGGCCTCTAGTTATCGGTTCCCGCTCAATCCCTGTGCTTCAGAAGCAGAAGGCCAAGTCCGCCGAAGAGCAGCATGACCGAAACTATGGCATATACCGGGATGAAACGGCGCTCGAAAAGGTTCCATCCTCCGAAGGCGATCGCCCATCCGAAGTATACGGCCACCGCTCCGATGATGAGGAGGATGGATAGGACCTTCTGGGCCTTCTCAGGGAAAGCGACCTCTGCCATGTGAGCGGCCATTGGTGTAACTCTATAAAATCCTTTCCGAGCTGCAGGCACTGGCGAGGTCTGACAGCGTCCCGGCGTTCCCGTTAGGAGGCCTAAGGGCGTTGGTCGTTCATGATGAGGACGCCGCCGGCGATAACCTTTTGTCCATTGCTCCACTTGCAGCGTCATGCTCTCCGAGGGCGACCTCATCTACCTGCTAGACGACAGGGACCGACGCTATTGGATCCAGCTCCGGAAGGAGATGATCAAGGTACCGGGCCTGGGTGTGGTGGACGGCACCAAGATCATCGGACGCGAGGACGGCTCGCTCATCAAGCTCGCAGGAAAGGACTTCCGCGCGCTGACCGCTACCGTGGCCCAGCTGATGGCGTCCCTTGAACGAGGACCACAGATCATCACTCCCAAGGACGCCGCGACCATCGTGTTCAACCTTGGCCTGAGGTCCGGCGATGTCGTCCTGGAGGCAGGGGTCGGATCGGCGGGGCTGACCATGGCCCTCTTGAACGCGGTCATGCCTTCGGGGAAGGTTGTCTCGGTGGAGGTCCGCGATGATTTCGCCCAACGGGCCAGGAGGAACGTGGAACGTGCCGGCCTATCGCCGTATTGGGACCTTCGCGTCGGCGATGTAAAGGGCATCGAGCTCGGCATGGCCGTAGACGCTGTGGCCCTGGACATGCCGGACCCATGGCAGGCCCTGGACAACGTCGACCGCTTTCTCCGCCCGGGGGGCCACTTCGCAGGGTTCGTGCCGAACGCCAACCAGGTCGAGGGGCTGGTGTGCGGGCTCCGCGACCGCGGCTATCTGGAGGTCGTGGCGCTGGAGAACATCCAGCGCTCCATGGAGGTCCATCCGGGAGGGGTGCGGCCGTCGTACGAGAACCTCGCCCATACTGGATACCTGGTGTTCGCCCGCCGGCCGTCAAGGGATTGATGTCCGTCCCTCGCAATTATATATTCACATGCCCCTCGGTGGCTCGTGGAACCGGAGTTCGCGATCTCGGCCTTCGCTACGGTGTTCGCCATCGTCAACCCGATAGGCAACATCCCGTTCTTCTACGCGGTGACCGAAGGATATTCGCGAGAGGACAAGAAACGTGTCGCGGCCAAGACCAGCATCGTGACCGCTCTCGTGCTCTTCATCTTCGCGCTGTTCGGCCAGTGGATCTTCGGGCTCTATGGCATCACCATCCCAGCGTTCCGCATCGCCGGGGGCATCCTGTTGTTCAGCATCGCGTTCTCCATGCTCAACGGCCAGAAGTCGAAGACCAAGCTCACCGATGAGGAGCACGAGGAGGCGCTGCAGAAGGACTCGGTGGGCATAGTCCCCCTTGGTATCCCTATGTTCGCCGGGCCTGGCGCGATCACCACGGTCATGATCCTGGTCTCCGATGCCTTGATCACCACGGAGGCGATCGTTCGAATGGCAGTGATATCGATCGCGATATTGCTCACGGTGGTCATATCCTATGAGGCGCTGGTCCACTCCGACCGCATATTCAATATGATGGGGCGCTCAGGGGCGATGGCGTTCTCCAGGATCATGGGCCTGCTCCTAGCGGCTGTCGCCATCAACTTCGTTCTTCAGGGGATCTCCCAGGCCATTCCTCTGTACGGCCTGCGACCTTGACGTCCCGCCGGCGGTCCAGGCGTCCATAGGGCGCGACACCTTCATGGCGACCTATGTTCACGGACCGGTTCCCTTGACGGGACCTCGGGCATCGAGGCTCAAGCAGCACCGAGGCGCTCTGGCCGACCCTTCACGAACGGAAATCGCGTGATGGTCATGCTCGAACCTTCATAGTCGGCCCATAATATTTTCGGCATGTCCGAGCTCTCCGCAGATCAGGCGATCGCCTCCATCGCCCTGGCGGCGATGATGGTGACGCCTACCTCGCTCATCCTCTTTGAAAAAACGGCTCGATCATCACCAGACCTCCAGTTCCTTGAGGGCATCAATGAGTTCCGCAGTTCCAACTCCGGCGCGTCTTCGGATTACTTCACCCGCCCCACCGCATGCATCTGGACGCCGGCAATGGGGCATCCGCTCTCGAGGCGCTCAACTGGAAGTTCAAAGCTGATAGGGTCCTCCTGGAGTACGGCCTCGATCGCCGTGAGGCCGAGGAGCCGCTCGCCGGGACCTTCCCATGGGATCCAGGACATGATCGCAACGCCTGGCTCGACGCCCCTGACATCGAGAGGATACGAAACGATGGAGAGGGCGGTTCTTAATCAGCATTGCGAACAACATCGCCTACCGCAACATGACGCTGTATCATGAGTGGAAGGACCGGGCGGGAACATCCTGATATTCTCGGATGTCGCCGTCAAGACCAAGAAGGTCGTCGGCGTGGAGACCGACCCATACCTGCAGGCCAAGCTTCTCTATTACTACGTGATCGAGAACATAGCCTACAGCTTCATGCCACACATCTCTCTGTCCTCCATGGACGTTCCAGAATCGGCGTATGTTCATGGGCACCGCTACGGCGACTGCGGCGCACAGTCGATGTACTGCTGCGCGCTGCTGCGCTCCCTGGGCGTTCCGGTCCGAAGCTGCGGCGGGTACCAGATGTTCGCCGGAGGTACCGGGACCCACTTCTGGTCCGAGTTCTACCTGCCCAATTACGGATGGGTGGCGGTGGACGTCACCGCGCCGGGCGCCATGGATTATATCGCCCTCGGAGCGGCCACCGCCGAGGAGATCGCCGGGTACAAGGCTTACTTCTTCGGCAAAATGGACAACTTGAGATGCGTCGTCCAGAACAATGTGGACGTTTCCCTGAGCCCGGAGCCCTAGATGCTGCTTCCCCTGAACGCCGCGGTCCAGAACCCCATGGCCTCGTGCACCGCCTCGGAACGGGACACAACGCTGATCGCTCTTATGAGCTGGCCGCTCGTCATCACCGCCGGGGACTAAGGGACATTACGGCGGGCCCGATGGGCCCGCCAGATAAACTGTTAAGTATCCGAGGCCATTTCAGACGTGGTGCTGACCGTGGTGAAGGCCGAGATCCGCATTGTGCTGAAGCACGGGGTCGCCGACCCCGAGGGTGAGAACACCAGGAAGGCGTTGGAGCTTCTTGGGTTCAAGGGCGTGAAGAGCGTCAAGACGATCAAGGTCTTCGAGATGGAGCTCGATATGGGCGCGGAGGAGGCCCGAGCGGCCTGCGAAGAGATGTGCCGCAAGCTCCTGGCCAATCCGGTCATCCAAACGTACACCGTCGAGCTGAAGTGAGGGAGAGCATGTCCGCCAAGGAGCTTTCCCGGAAGAGGCCGGTACCCTTCTCCCTGTATGATATCGATCTGTTCTCCGCGTCCCCCCAACAGCTGATGGAGATGTCCAGGACCATGGGCCTAAACCTCAGCCTGGAAGAGCTGGAGGCGGTCAAGGCCTATTTTAAGAAAGAGGGGCGCCTGCCTACCGACGTCGAGCTGGAATCCATAGCTCAGGCATGGAGCGAGCATTGTTGCTACAAGTCTTCGAAGCGCTTCCTTCGGGAACACATCTTCGGCCTCAAGCATCCTGACATCTTGTCGAAGGGCGACGCCGGGGTCATGGCCTTTGATGAAGAGCACGCCTATGCCCTGAGGATCGAGAGCCATAACCATCCATCTGCCATCGAGCCTTACGGGGGCGCCGCCACCGGCATCGGAGGGATCGTCCGCGATGTATTGGCCATGGGAGCCCAGCCCATCGCGCTCGTCGATCCGCTGTTCTTCGGCCCCCTCGATCTCAGGGAAGTGCCTCCTGGCGTCAAGCTACCGAAGTATCTGATGGGGGGCGTGGTCTCGGGGATCCGCGATTATGGCAATCGCATCGGAATACCGACGGTGGCCGGAGGCGTGTTCTTCGACCCCTCTTACACTGGTAACTGCCTGGTCAACGTTGGCTGCGTCGGCTTCCTGAGGAAGGACAAGCTGCTGAACAACGCTGTCAAGGGGACCGGGGACGTGCTTATCCTGGTCGGCGGGCGC
>JAKIXL010000079.1:6451-6768 GCA_022709105.1 Thermoplasmatota archaeon
TAGATCGGAGGACGAGTCCCGGGGCGCGGTCCAGCTCGGAGACCCCATCACGAAGGAGCCGACCATCCACGCCTGCCTTGAGGTCAATGAGCAAGGCCTCGTGAGCGGCATCAAGGACCTGGGCGGGGGCGGACTATCCTGCGTGGTGGGAGAGATAGCACTGGCAGGAGGATGCGGCGCCGTCGTCCAGTTGGACAAGGTGCCCCTCAAGGAGGCGGGACTGGCCCCATGGGAGATATGGGTGTCGGAATCGCAGGAGCGCATGATGCTCGCCGCTCCGGAGGCCAACGTGCCGAAGATCCTGGAGACCTTCGACC
>JAKIXL010000007.1:0-6493 GCA_022709105.1 Thermoplasmatota archaeon
CAACTGTGTCCTTGCCTACGCGTTCGAGAAGGACGTCATCTGCGTGGACACCCATGTCCACCGCATCTCCAACCGCAACGGACTTGTGAGGAGCGCCACGCCGGATGGGACCGAGGAGCAACTGATGGCGGTAGTTCCCAAGGATAGATGGAGATCGGTCAACGAGATAATGGTCCGGTTCGGACAGGAGGTATGCACCCCTCAGCGTCCGAAGCATTGCATATGCCCGGTGACCGAGTTCTGCGACCTCTATCTAGAGAGCGTCAAGGACTAGAGGCCCAGACCCTCGTCCATCTTCTTCGAAAGCTCATGCTCCAGCTTCGCCTCGGCCTCCCATCGGTCCAGCCCTTCCATCAGGTCCTTGAGCTGGCGGACGCAGTCCATGCAGAACCAGCGTCCTCCGACGCACCTCATCGGCCGCTTCTTGTAGCCGATCCCGCCGCAAATGGCGCAGGCGTGCATGTCCCGGGTACGGTGCTCCACGTAGGCCTCCAACTTCTTGCCTTCCACTATGGACTCCAGCGTAAGCTCTTTTCGGGACCTCTCCTCGGTGGCCATTGGGAACATGATCGTATCTTCAGGGAGTTATATCAACCCACCGCGCATGGGGTCCGCGGGACGGTCGTGGCATCTGGCGTGTGCTTTATCTAGTTGGCCTCCGTTGGTCGGGACGATGCACGAGGTCGGGGTCATGACCAGCATCCTGGAAGCTATCTTGGATGAGATAAAGGACCGCAAGGTGGAGAAGGTGGAGGAAGTGCTCCTCACGATCGGGGACCTCACCTATCTTGGCGAGGACCAGCTCAGGTTCGCGTTCGAGATCTTGACCCGCGGGACGATATTGGAAGGCTCCAACCTGGTCGTGGAGCATGAGGGCGTTGAGGTCCGCTGCCCCTCGTGCGGTTATAAGGGCGATGCGGAGTACTATCAGGATGACATGTACCTATCGAACGTTCCGACCCTTAACTGCCCGCAATGCGGAGCAAGGGCCGAGGTCCTGAAAGGTAAAAGCTGCACGGTCCGGTCTATTAGGGTGGTGGAGGAAGATGTTCCGGCTTAGGGACGAAGAGGCGGCGCAAAGGATATTGGAAACGATCCGGAGATATGGCGTGGACCTTAGGTTCATGCACGTATGCGGCACTCATCAGGACACTTTGGTCCGGTTCGGCCTGGAGCCTCTGCTGAAGGACGTGGGCGTGGAGATCCGGCAAGGTCCCGGGTGCCCAGTATGCGTGACCACCACCTCCGAGGTCGCTGACGCCATCGCACTGGCGGACGCTGGGTGCACCATCGCCGTCTTCGGGGACATGCTGAAGGTGCCCACTCCCAACGGTTCGCTCGGCGACGCGAAGGCCAGGGGACGCGACGTGCGGGTCGTTTACTCGGTTGAGGACGCCGTCCGCATGGCCGCAGAGGTTAAGGACATGGTGTTCATGGGCATAGGGTTCGAGACCACCAGCCCTACAACCGCTGCGGTCATGGTGGAGAATTTGCCGGATAACTTCTCCGTATACTCGTGCCATCGCCTTCTGCCGCCGGCACTGCACGCAATAATCAACATGGGGGAGTTCAAGATCGACGGGCTGATAGAGCCCGGTCATGTCAGCGCCATCATCGGAGTGGAGCCGTACCGCGTCTTCTCCACCAAGTACAAGGTGCCCCAAGTGGTCGCCGGCTTCGAGCCCCTGGACCTATTGATGGCGGTTCACATGCTGGTAAAGCAGATCAAGGAAGGACGGGCCGAAGTGGAGAACGAGTACGGACGGTTGGTGAAGAGGGAGGGCAACCCAAAGGCCATCAGGCTGCTGGAGCAGGTGTTCAGGCCGGTCGACCGGGCCTGGAGAGGGTTCCCGGTCATCCCTCAGAGCGCATACGAGCTCCGGGACGAGTTCGATGCCCACAATGCACGTAAGGTGCACCAGGACATCTTGGATGCCCGTGCTCCGGTGAGAGAGGAGCACAGAGGCTGCCGGTGCGGCGAAGTGCTCAGGGGGCTCATCGAATCGCATGAGTGTCCCGCCTTCGGCAAGGCGTGCACTCCCCGATATCCGATGGGCCCATGCATGGTCTCCAGGGAGGGCGGCTGCAATATCGCGTTCCGCTACCGGGGCAAACTATGATCGCGCCCCTGGATGATGCCAGAGCACCCTGATCCCGATCAGAACGGTCCAAAGCAGCAAACAACCTACTGCCAGGGCCTCTGCTGCCGGGACCTCGAGGGTCGCGACGCCTGTCAGCGAGACGAGCAGCATGACCGCGGTCAGCAGCCCGCCGCTACCGTGCAGCACATGGCTCCTCCATACAGGAACTATAAGGACGGCCATGGCCACCGCGCTAAGGAAAAAGAAGGATAAAGACGTAAAGGTGTGAGGGGCCCCAGTGTCTATTGGGAACACCCCCACTCCAATGAGAAGGACCGAAGCGAGCGCAAGCGTCGCCGAGCCGACGCGCCCTAGTGCGCTGGTGGAGAGAACGCGGTACAGTCCCGCTGAGAAGATCAGCGACGCCGCCCCCGCGATCATGGCCCCGAGGTCGAACAGCAGCGCGCCAGGGCGTCCGCTCCCGCCCAACTCGCTGAGGGTCATCTTCCCCAGGACCCAGTTACCATCCAGATATGCCGCGGCCATCCATAGTGATGCGAAGGCGATCGAGCCGATGATGCCAGCGACGGCCCCTGCTCGAGGGGATATGGGGTTGGTGTTCACGCACCCTGTACCGAAGTAGGGTGATTATTACTTTCTCACCCTTATAGCGCCGTCCAGCGGGAGAGGAAGCATTCGATGACCCCCCCCAGCGTCCTCAACTGCACATTTCGAGGCCGGTCGTTCCACCAATGCGGTGGGCGCGCTCCCATCGGCCAACCCATAGGCCGGGGCAACGGCCTTGGAGATATCTTGCCGGGAAAGAGATCAAGCGACGGCGACCATGCACCGATAGCGACGATCGCCGGCATTATCATGCCCAGGACTCCGGCAGGAGATGCATCGGCGTGCCTTCTCCGGGTCCTTCGGGTCCGCAGCCCTCTTAGAACGGCGAGCCTCCTCCATGCATGCTTCCAGGGGTCAGGCGGCCAACGGCCTTTCCGCCCTTGTGACGGTCCGGTCGATCGACGAGGTCCGAGGCCCGACCCCGAGCATCACTGCGTGACCGGGGTATGGCCGAAGGGCCTTCCAACGACCGCACATTTAGAGCAAGCGATGGGGCACGATAGCTCCCAAGCGATGGAGCGGCCGCATCGACATGAACGTAACAGGAAGGATGTGATGGCCACGGCCTCAAGGCCGCTCTGGGCCAGTTGACAAAGTATAATATCTCTCTAGTGGCCAATGAAAAATCCGTTCTAAGGAACAGGAATCAAGAGGGATAACATGGCATCGGACAAGCTGAAGCAAATGATGAACCAGGCCATCTCGATGGAGATCCAGGTCTCGATACAGTATATGTGGCAGCATGTACAATGGAGCGGGGTCAAGCACTTCGCGGTCTCCGAACAACTGGAGGACATCGCTGTTCAGGAGATGAAGCATGCCGAGAAGATCGCTGAGCGCCTTTGGTACCTCGGGGAGAAGCCCACCGTCAAGCCGGCCCCAGTAATCGTTGGAGAGAACCTTTGGGAAATGGTCAAGCTGGATACTGAAGCGGAAGAGGCCGCCATCAAACTGTACAGGGAGATAATAAAGCAGGCCGAGGAAGAGGGGGACATAACTACCAGGGTCATCATGGAAGGCATCCTTGAGGAGGAAGAGGAGCACCACGACTTCTTCATCTCGGTGGCCGAGGACAAGGAGAACAAGTAGGTCCCCGGTTGTCCGGGGGGATGCGAACTGACGATGCAAGATACTAACTATGTTCGCGCCCCTCTAGATGCCTTGTGCCGGACATGAGGATAGGCATTGTAGCTTGCGACATCTTCAAGCAGGAGATCGAGTTCATAACCCAGGGAGACGAGGACATCGTGCACAAGGAGTACTTGGAGTTTGCGCTCCACGTCTATCCAGAGGAGATGAGGCGAACGGTCATCGAGAAGATAAACGCCTTGGCCGGAAAGGTCGACGCAGTATTCGTCGGCTACGCAACCTGTCAGAAACTATCAGGGATCCCGCAGGAGGTCAGCGTACCGAGCGTCATGCTGGAAGGGGACGATTGCATATCGGTGCTGCTGGGGCCGGTGGAGTATGCCCGGGAGAAGGGAATATGCACAGGTACTTGGTTCTCCTCTCCCGGATGGGCCGAGCAAGGGATGGCCGCGGTGATCAAGGAACTGCACCTGGACAGCATGGTGGACCAGGGCTATGACCCCATGTACTTCGTGGACATGATCTTCGACGCCTATCGAAGGTGCTTGTACATCGATACCGGCATAGGGGACAGGGAAAGGTGCGAGGCCCTTTCGCGAGAGTTCGCCGCCCAGCTCAAGCTGCCTCACGATACCCGGTCAGGGAGCGTGGACCGCCTTGCCGAGGGCATAAGGAAGACCAAGGAACTGGCCGCGGCTCGAGGCGGCTGACGCCATGCGGCCGGGCCGGAAGGCGGACGCCAAGGAAGTACGCTGGACGAAATGGCACTGGACGGGGAGCATATGGCCCGATGGCGCCATATCGTCAAGACGCCCCATGGTCGAGATGGGCCCCTCGCAACCAGCGCCTCGTGATGATCGAGGAAGGCGCAGGCAGTTAAAGCCGCGCTCAAGGATCGCCGATATGCGCGACTTCCTCGCTCGTGCGGTCCGGCCGTTCTTCCGAGAGGTCCAAGGCACTTAGAGGCAGGCCTCGCTCTCAATGCGATGAAAAGGACCTTAGGGGACAGGGGACGCTCGCATCTTTCCATCAGTAGCCCGTCCACCGGAAATGATTAAGTGCGAAAGGATTATGGGGTACCGAGAGCGAGAAACGGTAATCAGAACTGAGGTAGTGAGTTAATATGGCCTCCAATTTTGAAGATCTCCAAGTCATCGAACCTGTCTTGAAAGCGATTCGCAGGATGGGATGGACAGAGCCGACGCCGGTGCAGGAAGGGACCATACCCCTCCTCATGGACGGAAAGGATGTGATAGCTCAGGCCCAGACAGGAACGGGGAAGACCGCTGCGTTCGGAATACCGATCATCCAGAACATCGAGCCGGGTCGATATCCGGAAGCCCTAGTGCTCTGCCCCACCCGGGAGCTGGCAGTGCAGGTCTCGGAGGAGATCAAGCGTCTAAGCGCCAATCTGGACGTCGCGGTCCTGGCCATCTATGGCGGGGCGGGGATGGAGCCACAGCTCGAGGCTCTCAACAGGGGCGTGGACATCGTGGTAGGGACTCCAGGGAGGGTCATCGACCACATCCACCGCGGCACTTTGGTATTGAAGGAGATCAGGTTCCTGGTACTTGATGAGGCCGACCGCATGCTGGACATGGGGTTCATAGAGGACATATCGTTCATAATCTCCAAGGTGCCAAAGGACCGTCAGACCATGCTATTCTCTGCCACCATGCCCGCTGAGATAAGGAAACTGGCAGAGGAGCATATGAGGTCGCCTCAGACGGTCTCGGTATCCGAGGACGAGCTGGTCCTGCCAAACACCAAGCAGATGTACTTCACGGTCGGGAGAAAGAACAAGATCTGGGCCTTGTGCCGGGTACTGGACAAGGAAAGGCCCAAGGCCATCGTGTTCGCTCAGACCAAACATATGGTGGACATCATAGAGAGGCGCCTGACCTCATATGGGTACCCGACGGCGGCCATCCACGGCGATCTGACCCAGGCCCGAAGGGAGAAGGTGCTTAACGACTTCCGTTCCGGCAAGATCAAAGTGCTGATCGCCACGGACGTCGCCGCACGGGGGTTGGACATCGAGGGCGTGAACTACGTCATCAACTACGATATACCAGATTCGCCCGACACCTACGTCCACCGCATAGGGAGGACGGGACGGGCAGGTAAGGAGGGCAAGGCCATCACCTTCGTCTCCAACGATGAGATGCATCTCCTGGAAGCCATCCAGTCGTTCACCGATGTCAAGCTGAAACAGGTCGAGGTGCCCCAAGTGAAGGGCCAAGAGACGGTGCGCGAGGTGCTGGACTTCGACGAGATGTCCGATATCTTCGGAATGGTCAAGTTCGAGCTGAGCATCGGCTCCTCGGACGGGATCAACAAGGTCGATCTCGCGGACCTCGTCGCTCGCACGGCAAGGGTCAACGAGATCGTCATCGGCCATATTGAGATCGGACCGTCCAGGTCAACAGTGGAGATCCACAAGGACGTGGGCCTTAAGGTCCTAAGGGCTCTGCGTCAAGCATCTTACAAGGGGAAGCGGCTGACCGTGACGCCCAAGGCCAAGAAGCGCTGAGGCCGTTGGTTCAGCGCCATTTAGAATAGCGGTCCAGAAGAGAGCAGACGTCGTCGGCGGCTATCTTGTCGATCGTCCCTAGAGCCTCGATCTCCCGGATATATTCCTTGGTCTCCTTCACCGAGACCCGGGAGGCCTTCGCGATGACGTTGGCAACGATGGT
>JAKIXL010000007.1:6532-6962 GCA_022709105.1 Thermoplasmatota archaeon
CCTCCGATCACCAGACTTCATTTGGGGTCTGCTACGCAATATTATAACTCCATGAGGAAAACACGAAGACCATTACTTAAATGTTGTTCTCTTCAGGGAAACCTCAATGGTCCATGGCCAGGCGGCCAGATATTTGCTCGATGGGAGAGATGGACGAAGACGTCATCCTTTTTTTAGTTCATTGTGAGCAGCGCGAGACGAGAGAGAGCACGGGGCGTCCTCGATCCACGCGGGCAGCATGTGTCGCCTAGGGCCGTTCCACGGCCTCATGGCCGTATCATCGCGTAGCGGCATTGGTATTATGGACATGAAGCTCCAGATATAGCTTCATGGAGCGCTCCGTCGAGGGCCCAACAGGCTCGTGCAAGGACATGTTCCTCCTAATCCGCAACTGGGGCGATTGGACCGCCTCTCTTCGAGAGACGATCTC
>JAKIXL010000007.1:6972-20661 GCA_022709105.1 Thermoplasmatota archaeon
AAGGGAGATAGATCCGTCGGAAGGGCACGTCATGGGAGTGGTGGAGGACATGATAGATTTCCTGACCTCCCGGGTGCATTCAGGCTCCTCCACGGAGAAGCAGGTGGCGGAAATATGGAACAACGCTTCGCGTGAAGAGAGGGATGCTCTGATCCGTTGCTTCATCAAGGAGGTCGAGACGGTACCTATCTCTGGCCCCTGAGACGCTGATACTCCCTCTCGGCCAAGATGTCGGTGTAGCCTTGGCTGACGAACGCGCGGATGCCATGGGCCGCCAGGCCGATACCCCAGAACATCAGGACGAATATGAACCAGGGGAACCCGCCTCCGGACAGCCACCACACAGTGATGAGCCCTCCGTTGATGGCGATGTAGAACAGAAGGTGCACATAGAAATCGACCTTCTCCTCGGCCATCCTCCTGGCCTTCAGCCTAAGCTCCTGCTCGCTCTCCATGGTACAACATTATTTGAAAAGGCAATAGTTCAATCTGTCGCCTTCGGGAATGAGTTAATATCCGTATCTTCAATCACGTCCTCATGAGCAAGGACCCTGACGTTATGCACCCCCTCCGGGATGAGGCCTTCCGCCTTGCCGAGGACCTGGCGGCCCACATCCTAGACACCTCTAACTCCTACCGCGCCCTCTCAGAACAGGACGAGTTCCCCGGAAGGGACAGGATGAGGCTCGTCATCCTTCTGGTGATGTTCGAAGAGGTCGGCAAGCTCATGTCCCTGGTCAAGGAGTGCGAGAAGGCTGCCAAGGCCGATTACGTCAACGTTCGCATCGAGGACTATCACGATCACTGCCGCAACGGCAGAAAGGCGGCGGCTCAGATCCTGGAAGAGCTCAGGACCGTAGAGCAGGCCTCAATGGCCCTGGGCCGGAAGGACATCAAGATATCGGAGGAGCCAGCGTTCCTCAGGGAGGACTTCTGTTCCCTGCAGGAGCGGCTGCTCTACCTTGATGCCGATACCAAGAAGAGGTCCCTGACGTTCATTCCTCCGGGAGACCTGATGGACCGATACGCCGAGATCATCGAACGGAACACCCTGGCCGCGGCGGAGTACATCCACGACCTAGGGCGCGCTCTGGGCCTATGGCTTCAGTTGGGAAGGAAGGCCAAGAGGGTCGAAGGCAAGCCACGCTCAGTGCGATACACTTGAACCCTGCCCTGCCGACCCCGATCTCTTAAGGTCGGCGGCCCCCATCGGTCCTTTTTAGGTCCTCCGGCCTACGAGAAGGCGATCTTCTCCATGAGCACATAGTCCAAATGGTCCAGGGACATGGTGTAAAGGTCGTCCAGGTTCGCCAGCCAGCCTTTCCTTATGTCCGCTCCCTTGACCCTGGTCCCCTGACCTCTTCCCATGTCCAGGGAGTCCTCGGACGGGAACTTTAGGTCCGCGAACGGAAGGACCCCGAGCGATGGGACTCCAAGCAACTCCTCCATCCTGGCGATCCCGCTGTCCAGGATGCTCTCGTCCCCCCGGAACCGGTTGATCATGAACGCCTTGACCAGGCGGCGATGTCGCTCCTCCAGCAGCGCGTGCGTTCCGAACAGACCGGCAAAGACCCCTCCGCGCTCTATGTCGCCGACCAGTACTACCGGCGCACCGGCCATCTCCGCCGTCCTCATGTTGGCCAGGTCCTGCTTGCGGAGATTGATCTCCGCCGGGGACCCTGATCCCTCGATCACCACCACGTCGTTCGTCTCAAGAAGATGGCGGAAGGAAGAGCGTACCGTCTCCCACAGCACTTCACGGTCCGCAATCTGCCCCCGGCCAAGATCTCCGTAGGGGCGGCCGGAGAGCATTATCTGGCAGCTGCCGTTCCCCTTCGGCTTCAAGAGAACAGGGTTCATGCTGCCCTCGGGCTCCCGGTCGCAGGCCCATGCCTGGTATGCCTGAGAGATGCCTATCTCCTCTCCCTTGGGAGTGACGAACGAGTTCAAGGATAGGTTGGATGCCTTGAACGGTGCGACCTTGAACCCCCTCTTGGCAAAATGGCGGCAGAAGAGAGCGGCGATGGTGGTCTTACCCGCTCCCGACGAGGTTCCTTGAACCATTATGCTGCTCACCTCAACCCCTCCTTCAGGATGTTGAGGAGACGGCCTATGTCCAAGTTCAGTCCCACGACCGAGGCCAAGACGTTCAGGTCATCCTCCACCGAGCGGTCATGGTCCAGGGCGCTCGTCCTCCTGGCCGATGAACCGGGCATCTTAGAGAGGAAGAACTGCCTGAACGAGGGGAGGTCGAACAGCCCGTGGACATAGGAGCCCATGACCAGACCGTCCTCGGTTATCGCACCTTCGTTCTTCGTCCCGCCGTTCTCATCGAGAATGAACAATGGTGCTTCCCTGCTCTCGGACTCACCCATATGGATCTCGTACCCCCTGACCTCGCCGTCACCAACGGCCAGGCGGCCGGTCACTTGCACGGTGCGTTTCTCATAGGCCTCGAACCTGGTGGTGACGTCGATAATGCCCAGCCCTTCCCAGGTGGCGCCCGCATCGCCCTCTATCCCGTTGAGGTCGATGATCTCCCGGCCCAGCATCTGATATCCGCCGCAGATGCCCAGGATAGGGACCTTGCCCCGCAGCCCTCTAATGGCGTCGAACAGTCCGCGCTCATGCAGCCACTTAAGATCGCCGACAGTGTTCTTGGTCCCCGGCACAATGACGGCGTCCACGCTCTCCAGCGACCGTGGTTCCCTTATGTAGACCACCCTGACCCCCTCCAGGGCGAGCGCGTCCAGGTCAGTGAAGTTGGAGATGCGTGGAAGCATGATCACACCAACCTTGAGATCTCCCGCCCCCCTAGTCTTGACCAGGTCTTGGGAGTCCTCGTCCGGCAGGAGGTGCTCAGCATGGGGAACTATCCCTAGCACAGGGATGCCCAAGCGCTCCTCCAGCTCTTCCACTCCTTCCTTAAGGCCGGAAGGGTCCCCGCGCATGTTGTTCAGCACGATGCCCTTGAACATCTTCCGCTGCTCTGGGGGCAGGAGCATGATGGTACCGTAGGCATAGGCGAAGGCCCCGCCCCATTCCATATTGACCACCAAGATGCACGGGGCACGGGCGATCTCCGCCGTCCTCATGTTGGCTATCTCTCTATCGGCGATGTTGATCTCCGCCGGAGAGCCGGCCCCCTCGATGATGACCACGTCCCTGGTCCTGCGAAGGAAGTTCCAGGCCCTGGTGACTATCTCGATTCCCTTGCCCATGGTGAACTCATCATAGTAGGTCGGCACGTCCATGTCGCGGTACGGCCTGCCATCGACGATCACCTGGGAGACGTCGTCCCTCTTTGGCTTAAGCAAGATGGGGTTCATCCTGCTGTCCGGACTGGTGCGCGCAGCTATGGCCTGAAGGGCCTGGGCCCTTGAGATCTCGCCGCCTGCCGGGGTCACCATGGAGTTTAGGGACATGTTCTGCGACTTGAACGGCGCGACGTTGTAGCCCAGGTCAGAGAACAAGCGGCACAGCGCGGCGGTGATAAGGGACTTGCCGGCGCCAGAGGTCGCGCCCAGCACCATGATGGGCATGGCGGAGACAGGATGAAAGGCCTCAACCTCCGCCTTAACCTCGTCCAGGAAGCTCCGCGGAGGAGGAGAGGCCGTGGCGGGAACGCGCCTGGCGACCTCCGAGGCAACGTCCGAGCGATGTGTCCAGTAACAGTTCTCACAGCTCCACACCTCCTTGCCGCTCTTTGCGGTTACGAACTCTCCCAACCGGGGATCAAGGCAGGGATAAAGGGGGCAGAAGCAAAGAGAGCAGTCCTGTCCGTCAAAATGGCATGGATAGTATGGGCACTCCCTGTTGGGGCCGGCCCGGAGGTCACGGAGCTGAGCCTCCACCTTGTGCCAATGCTCGTCCGTGCTATCGCCTCCTGGAGTACACGCAGCTCATGACGAATCGTCGAGCGAGGTCCGGGCAGGCGGCGAAGTGGAGATGCGCGTATGATGCCAATGTATTGTGGGAAAGCATTCCGTCCATTCCTTCCATGATCCCTTTGCCCCGCTTCATCTTGTAAACGAAATCCTCGTTGCCAGTGCAGCTCACTCTGGAGCAATGGAACTCATGCCCTCTGGTGCTCCATCCCTTGAGCGACATGACGTTGTCCTTGCGAGCCTCCATCTCGATGTAGCCTATCGCCTGCAGCCTGTCTGTCATCTCCACCTCCGCGTCGAATATGCCGGTCATCCTCATACTGCGCCCGTTCATGTCCCTGACCTCTCCGCAGGTGTACATCATGCCTCCGCACTCCGCGTAGATGGGCATGCCATCCGCAGAGGCCCTACGTATGCTTTCCCTAAGCTCCGTGTTGGACTCCAGCTCGCGGGAGAACAGCTCGGGATAGCCGCCGCCAAAATAAAGGCCGTCGACCTCCGGAAGCCGATCGCGAATGGGCGAGAACCTCACGATCTCGGCCCCCAGCATGCATAGGTGGTCAAGATTGCCTTGGTAATAGAAATTGAACGCCTCGTCCCAGGCCAGGCCGATGCGGGTCCTGGGCCTTTTCCGGCGGGCCGCCGTCACCCTCTTCCGAGGACCGATGTCCGGGGCCGCCGATGCCAGCTCGACGATCCGGTCCAAGTTCACATTGCTCTCGACCAGGGCCTGGATCCGCGCGTACCGCGCCATGTCCATGTCCTCGCCCGCCGGTATCAGACCAAGATGTCGGGACCCCAGCTCCACTGCCGCCTCAGAGGGCACTCCTCCGAGACACTCCATCCCCCGTAGGGAATCTCGGAGCATGGAGAGGTGCGACGGACCCGCTACGTTGTTGAAGATGACACCGGCGATATTCACCTGAGGATCATATTCCTTGAAGCCGAGGGCCACCGCGCCGGCCGAGCGGGCGGACGACGAGGCGTCGATGATAAGGACCACGGGAGCCTTCAAGACCTTGGCCAGGTGAGATGTGGAGCCTTCGTCCGATATGCCGTCGAGGCCGTCGTAGAGGCCCATAACACCTTCGATGACAGATATCTTCGATCCCTTGGAGCCATGTATGAAGGACGGCAGGACCCGGTCCCGGAACATCCAGGTGTCCAGGTTATAGGATGGCCTTCCCAGTACCGCGCTGTGATGCATCGGGTCGAGGAAGTCCGGCCCGGCCTTGAAAGGCTGAGGGTCAAGGCCGCGGGCCTTCAGTGCCATAAGCATCCCCACGGTTATGGTGGACTTGCCGACCCCGCTCCTCTCTCCCGCTATGACGAGCCTTGGTATATGCATCCTTTCACCGTCGCAATATCCGCATCATGATCGTCCGAATCGGCCTTCGAGAGGCCGGCCGTTGATATCTTCACCATGGTCCTCCTGGCTCTTTATCTCTCTGATGCTGCCGGCATCGGCTTCCTGCGGCCTGTCCCCGCCCCTCCACCTTGGCCAGCTCCCGGCCGACCAAGGAGATGAGGGAGGTGTCGGTGTACAACAGGAAGTCCTTGCCCACGCTGACCTGGAGAAGGGCGTTCTCCAGTGCGTGGAAAGGATGATGGACATCCAGCCTCCCATCTCTGACCAGACGGCGGGCCTTGGCACCGTAGACGCCTGAGGATCGATGGAGGTCCTGCATCCGGCCGGCGATATCATCGACCTGCCCGGGCAGTCCGGGGTCGTCGACGTCCGCGATATAGAGCGTGCCGGCCGATAAGCGCGCATGGGAAAGCTCGGAACCCTCATGCGCTCCGGTGGCCGGACTGGGGAAGCATTTCTCGGTCAGCTCTACCAAGGTACGGGGGAATGGCCGTTCAGGCCTGCCAGTTCGATAGTGCAGCTGCTGGTTCATCCTCACAGCGTAAGGATATACGATCCTCAGCCGGTCCAGGAGCATATGGCGATCGAAGAGGTCCTCCGGTGTGCCAGAGAACACCACCTCGCCGCCGATCAGGACGACCATCTCATCTGCCCATTCATACGCCGTCTCGATATCGTGAGTGGACATGATCATGGTCATGCCTGCGTGGTTCAGCTCGTCCGACAGCTCCAGCAGTTCATGAACCATCTCAGAGTCCAGGCCAGCAGTGGGCTCGTCCATTATCAGGACCTTGGGCCTCATGGCCAAGGCCCCGGCCAGGGAAACCCTTTTCCTCTGGCCGAAGGAGAGCTGTTGGGTCGGCCTACTTCGCAGGCCCTCCATTCCGACCAGGTGAAGGGACACATCGACCCGCCGTTCCACCTCCGCACGCTCAAGACCAAGGTTCATCGGCCCGAAGGCCACATCCTCCTCCACAGTGGAAGAGAAGATCTGGTCGTCGGGGTTCTGCAGCACCATGGCTATGTCCTGCCGAAGCAATGCCAGGGACCTCTGGTCGTATCTCAAAGGGACGTCATTATAGCGGACCTCTCCTTTCTTGGGACGAAGTATGCCATTGAAGTGCAGGAACAATGTGCTCTTTCCCGCCCCGTTGGGACCGAGGAACGCGATCTTCCTTCCCCTGTGCACCTCCAACGAGACACCCCTGAGCGCGGGCGATCCGTTCTGATACGAGAAGCCTAGCTCCTTGGTGGCGATGACGGGGCCCTTCATCATAACATCACATCTTCAATAGGCACATGAGCGAGCCGGAATCTACGATAAGCTGGTTTATCGCGTACAGAGATAAGAATACTGCCAGCGAAAAAGATATCCATTTTGCCGACAGACTCACCGGCGGGCGGTAGCAATGGAACACGCCCTGGTAGCTTCTGGCGTTCAGCGCCGCCTGAGAGCGCTCGGCCATGTCCAGCGATCTGGTGAAGACGTTGACCGCCATCTTGGACGTGGTCCGATACTTGTTCCGATAGCCGCGGAAACCCAGACGGCAATCGGCCGCGATGTACATGGTCTCGACCTGCTCTAGAAGGAGGAAGGAGTAGCGATATATCAGCACCGTGAGCTCCACGATCTCCTTCGGCATCCTGATCTGGCGAAGGGAGTTGGCGAACTGAGGGAGCGGAGTGGAGGTGGCGAAGAAAAGCATGACGGTCACTCCGGTGACCGCCCTTAGGAAGACCAATAGTCCAAGATGGGCCCCTTCCCTAGAGACCGTCACGGTGAGGGGCCATAGGTCGAACGTCCACAGGGGCTGTCCTGCGGTCACCAGGGCGATGACCAGGGCACCGATGAAGAAGATGAGCAGACCTTCGAGCAGGGCTATCACGATCACCTTGGGGAACCGCAGCCTCGTGGAATAGGCCAAAAGAACGAATCCGACGACAAGTCCGATCGAAGGGACGACGATGGACGAGGCCAGCAATGACGCTACCAGCAGGGACAGGGCCAGGGAGAACTTGCCCAGCGGGGACCAGTCCCTGAACGGTGAAGCGTAGGCGATATCGTCCATCGTCTTCATTTACAGCACCGGGCCGATCACTTGTCCGCCGCCTCCGCCTTGCCGGGGCCCACTTGCACTTCGACAGGGTCCCCTATCTTCTGCAAGGCGGTCCTTTTCCCATGCTCATTGCCGATGAAGTAGCCTATTATCACCGCGCCGATAGCGGCCTGAAGGGCGAACAGCAGGCTCTCGGTCTCACCGGGAGGGGTCCACAGGCTCTCGAACCAAGGCTGGTAGTCAGGGTTGATGTTCCCGATCTCCTCCTCTCCCTGGCCATCGGCTCCGCCGAACTCGGCCCCAGGCTGCAGCATGAACGCGGCCACGCAGATCGCGATAATGAGCCCGAAGCCGACCGTATACCAGGCCTTCCGTGACATCTTCATCCCTCCACTGCCGCGCCTGCGACCTCAGCGGCCCTATCCTTGATAATCAACTTGCCCTTGAGAAGGTCCGGCCGGGCCCTTGCCAAGTAATCGAAGAACATCACGAACAGCACGCCCTCGACGACCGCCAAAGGTATCTGAGTGACGGCGAAGATGCCGAAGAAGGTGATGAACGAGGTCATGGCGTTCCCGTCGGTGGGGTAGGCCAAAGCAAGCTGTAGCGCGGTAACGATGTACGTTGCCAGGTTCGCCAGGAACGCGGTCACGAACACAGTGGGGACCAGCCCCATCCTGACCTTGTTCATGCCCTTGTATGCCATCCATCCGATCAAAGGTCCGGCGATCCCCATGGAGAAGATGTTGGCCCCCAGCGTGGTTATCCCGCCATGGGCCAAGAGCAGCGCCTGGAAGATCAGAACGATCGTGGCCAGGACAGAAGTGATCGCGACCCCATGCAGGATGGTGGAAGCGCCGGTCCCTGTTGGATGGGACGAGGACCCGGTAACCGACGGCAGCTTAAGTGATGAGAGAACGAAGATGAAGGCGCCGGCCAGGGCCACTGACATCTTCATCTCCGGCTGCTCCGCGAACAGTTTCCGTATCCTAACGAACCCCCATATCACCACCGGTATCGAAAGGGCGAACCAAAACAACGCCCATTCGACCGGAAGGAAACCTTCCATTATGTGCATACCATGCCTCCGCATCCGTCCATTGGTCCTTTGTAAGACATCTCACTTTCCTCCCTCGATAGTTCCTCTCTCTCCTCCGATATCTGCGTTGGAATTAATTGGATGTATAATCCAACTGATGTGATAATGATAAATATTACTAATAATACTATCCTTAACAAAAAAAAGACTTCCTCGCTCACATCTCAGCGCCATTCTCCTCACACTCCTTGCAGATCCCGCTCATACTGAGAGAGCATCGGTGGACCTGGAACCCGCACTTGCGGGACAGGTCGTACAGGCTCATGTCATAAGGTATGCAGTAAAGGCGGTGGCAGACGATGCACTCGAAATGGGCGTTCGTATCGGGATGCTTAGCGAAGGTGCTCAGTTGTCCCTTAGGCACCTCTGAGATCATGCCCTGGGACTTCAGTTTGTTCAGGTTCCTATAAACCGTGCCCAGGCTAATGTTCGGCAAGCTCTTCCTGGCCTCGAAATATATCTCGTCGGCAGTAAGATGAACGTTGCTCAGGTAGACAATGTCCACGATGGTCTTGAGCTGCTTCGTCCACCTCTTGATGTTCGAGGACATCGAATGATAATGATTACTGATACTCAAATAACCTTGGTCCCCACCTGCTTTCGCGTTCGAGAACTGCCTTTTCCCCCCATGCCGGGTCCAGGGGCCATGGACCCATAGTGGGCCGTGTAAGCTGGGCGATTACCAAGTTCCTTTTACCCGTCGACAAGCGAAAAGAAGGGCGTTGCGGCCCTGAACATCAAATGGGCCGCATCCTCGCGGACTCGGGGCCTCTGGCGCCACCAGGGATGGACCGGCCCCATATGGCCGTTGGAAGGCCATCATTTCAGAACAGCGTTGACGGGCGGTTCTGCCAGGGGGGCACCGCAAGAGGCGCACCGATGTCGATCACGATCATTGACGCTTCCGCAGTACTCACACATAACGTGCATAGCTTTCATCAGTGCGGCAATCCGCCTCTTGGCCTTGATCTTGACGGCCCAGGCGCCAGCGACCAGTACGATCCCAATGCAGAAGAGCACAGCGGAGACCAATATGAAACCCGGTTCGGAGAGAACGGCCGGGAGCAAGAAAGCGAAGCTGAAGAACAGGGCCATGGATGCGAGGCTGAGCAAGAGCACGGTACCGAAGGCCGATGCTTCCTTGATCTGGACGACAGGGTCCTCCGGTGCGCGCGGATTCACCGTGGCGTGGCACTCCGGGCAGTACCTCTTGTTCAACATGACCAAGGCGTCGCATTCAGGGCACTGCCTAGCTTTGACCATCCACGCCTTCGACCCCGTCATGACTATTAACCATTACGGCCCGGGCCTCACGATTGAATATCGATGATAATGCCCACGGAACAGGCCGATGAAGAGGCATCGAGCCCAGCTAGGATGAGCGGTCCTTAAAGAACAGAATGCTTAAATACACACTGCCCCATGCTTAGTTGGAGGTATCATCCAACTCGAAGCGTTGGATCCTGCCCCAATAAGTAACGGCGACAGGTGAGGACCGCCATCCAAGATTCTGCCTAAGTTGCTCAGGCGCACTGGTTCCTCCTCCAGGTCTCACCTGTCGCTACCAAACCGGAAGCTGCCGCATATCATCCGAAGAGCGCATGGACGCGACCGGCGGATATTCGGCCACCTCCCCCTCCCCATTTAAGTACCCAGATTTTGTAGGGAGAGCGTCTAAGATGGGATACGACAAGGACGCATATCAAAGGAACAAGGCCGACGCGCTCTTCCGAATGGGCTTCCACTCCGAGGTCATCGGACGGACGGATGACGCGGTTAAGAAGTATGAGAGCGCTTTGCGGGCTCATCCAACCCACTACGAGTCGCACGTCCAGCTCGGCAGGATATACCGCAAGAGGGGGATCGAGCAGAAAGCACACTATCACGAAAGCATGGCCCAACGGTCCAGATCGAAGGTCCATCAGGAAGCTCCAAGGCCAGCGCCTAAACGCGAGATCACCGCCCCGTCTCCGCCGATCGAGGTGAAGCGCTCAGTGGAGGTAACTAAGGAAGAGGTTGCCGACGCTCAGGCCGATGCCCTGATAAAAAAGATGCTCCCTCTGGTATGGGGCCCGTTCTATGGCCGGTTCGATAACCTCAGAGAGGTCCAGCGCCTTGCCGTTCCAGTGGTCCTCGGGGGAAGCAATGCCCTCATAATCTCATCCACCGCGGGCGGAAAGACCGAGGCGGTATTCGCTCCCCTGACCCAGCGCCTGATAATGGAGGGATGGCAGGGAACATCGATAATCTACATATCTCCGACCAGGGCCCTGGCCTCGGACATAAGGGGCCGACTGGAGAGCATGCTTACGCCTCTGGGCATCAAGGCGGCGTTACGCAGCGGGGACATAAAGGAACTCGACCGCACGAACCCCCAGGACGTGTTGGTGACCACCCCTGAGAGCCTGGACTCGATGGTGTCGCGCATGCCTGCACTGTTGAAGGACGTTCGAGCGATAGTGCTCGACGAGCTCCATATGGTCGACGGATCATATCGCGGAGACCAGCTCAGGATACTTCTCAGGCGCATTGAGGCCCTCTCCAACAACCCGGTATCGATATATGGGGCATCGGCGACGGTGAGCGACCCAATGGGGTTGGCATTGCGGTACATGTCATCGCCCATCATAGTGAGCTCGCCTGGTGGCAGGGACATAGACTATCAGATCGTACCCAGTCTTGAGAAGGCCGCAAGGGCGTTCAGGGAGAAAGAGCTGAAAAAGTGCCTTGTCTTCTGCAACACGCCTGAGGAGGCGGAGACGCTGGCCAATGGCGAGCTGAGGCAGTGGTTCCCGCCCAGCGTGCTCAAGGTCCACCATGGAAAGCTGCAGGTGCCCAAGCGTGCGGAGGCCGAAAGGGCGCTACGCTCGGAGGCCAAGGTCGTGTGTGCATGCACCTCCACCTTGGAGGTCGGAGTGGACATAGGCGATATAGACATGGTCATACTGGCCAATCGCCCGCGTTCGGTAGCGTCCATTGCACAGAGGATCGGACGTGCGAACCGTCGTGAGGAGAGGATCAACACGGTCGCAGTGGCAAGGTCCGCGGGGGAGGCCGCTTACTACGAAAAGGTGTTCGAGGCCATCGCCCGCTCCAAATATGCCAGCGAGGAACGGTCCTTTGACCCTTCCGTGGTGGTCCAACAGGTACTCTCCAGCCTGTCCGGACCGGCAGGAGCGAAGGCCAGTGAGGTCCAGGGGCTGTTTTGCGGCCTCATGCCGGCCGAAGAAGTGAGGGCCGTATGGGAGCACCTTCACGACGGAGGATGGATCGAGCAGGACAATAACGGCCGCTGGTCCATAGGGAAGAGGGCGAGAGAATTCGGCCCCAAGGTGCACTCCAACATACCCGGGTCGGAGAGCATAGAGGTCGTGGAAGCCGATTCCGGACAACCTATCGGAAACATCGCTCTGCCGATCGACAACATCTTCGTCCTCGGCGGACAGGCCTGGATGGTCCGCAAGAAGCTGAACGGTCGGGTGATGGTCTCCCAAGTGGACAGCGGTACCGATGTCGCGAACTTCGCCTCCTACGACCGCTTCGGGGCTTTCTTCGATCTGCTCCCGGCCGAGATCAAGCTACGCCACAGGAGAGAGATGGGCGCCTCCTAATGAGGCCAGAGCGGAACGCCAAGAGCCAGCTCATTTCTATTACGCTCTCTCCCTCCACTGCCCGGGGTTCTCCATGAGGTGGACCAGCGCAAAATTGCATCTTCTGCAATCGCCAGCTCCGGTCTTGGGCTCGTACCTGCAGCTTCTATCAAGTATCACGCAGGTGTACTCGGCCACCTTACCTTTATCGAGGAGACCTGTATTGAACGCTTCCAGATCGGTGGGGGCTCGCTTGGCCGAAGTTCTGAACCAGTTGTGCGGCTCGTTCACAGCATCATCAACGCTCTCTGCGAAATTAAAACTGAGCAAGAATGTAGACGGCCATCATCGGCCCTCGTGAGACAGGACCGGTCCCGCAAGAGGCCCCACGTCCATGCGGCGTCGCCTCCTGCCAACGGATGACAAAACCAATATCCGTTGTTGCCATGTAAGCATGTGGATAAGAGCAGGCTAGCGGTCTTGGCCATCGCCGTAGGGACCATCGTCTTCCTACTGAAGGTGCTGGCCTTCATGGAATCCGGCTCCGTGGCCCTTCTCTCCGATGCAATGGAGTCGATCATCAACATCGTCGCCTCGGTGATGATGTTCACGGCTCTCATCATCTCGTCCCGGCCGGAGGATGTCGAGCACAGGTACGGGCATCAAAAGGCCGAGAACATATCCGCCCTCATAGAAGGCATCCTTATCATCATCGCGGCCATTCTGATAATCCAGGCGACCGCCGGCCGATTGCTCGAACCCATCGAGCTGGAGAACGTGGACCTCGGAATGATGATATCGCTGGCGGCAACGTCGATCAACGGCATCCTCGCCGCGATCATGATGAATGTGGCTAGATCTGAACGCTCGATGGCCCTGGAAGGGGATGCCAAGCATCTGTTCTCTGACGTCATATCATCAGTGGGGGTCGTGGCCGGCCTCTTCGTCGCCAGCGTCACCGGCCTCTACATCCTGGACCCGCTGATAGCGCTCGTGGTGGCCGCGCTCCTTATAAGGATGGGTATCGAGGTTCTCCGAAGAACGTCCCACGATCTGATGGACTCCTCCGCTCATGAGGAGGAGAAGACGATCATCGACATCCTCGAGAGGGGCGAGGGCTATCTGGAGTATCACGATCTTAAGACGAGGAGGTCGGGCAAGAGCATATTCATGGAGGTGCATCTTTGCCTCGAGGGCAACGTCACCGTGTCAGAAGGGCAGAGGATCGTCACCAAGATCGAGGAGGACCTTAAGGCCGCCATCCCCGATATAGTCCCAAGCATTCGCATAGAGGACCAGACTAGATGCCGCAATGTCGTCACCCGGGAAGCGAGATCGGAAGATGACGGAGGCCGGTGGCCGGAAGATTGAACGCTGTCTTAGAGCCATCACCTCGAATGCCGGCGGCCTGCCAGGCGACCCTATGGCGTGCCGCTCAGAGTTGTTTCGGTCAGACCGGCGGGGTCTCTTGGACCGTTCGCCGAGCCTTTAACAACGCAAGTCATTAAGGAGGACAGTGACATTGGAGGAAGGTGGTCCGATGAACGAACAGGCCTCAGACATCTCAATGGAACGGATATGCCCTAACTGCAAGCATTTTTATGAGCACGGAAAGACGGAGTGGGAGGACGCCAAGGAGTGTGAGGACTGCACTCGACGCGGCGGCATTTTCGACCACTGGACCCCC
>JAKIXL010000007.1:20671-22949 GCA_022709105.1 Thermoplasmatota archaeon
GGGCGGCCGCCGCATCCTATTCACGGCGTTCAGAACAATCTGTCCTGCCGCCCTTCCTGGGCGAACACGTCCTCTGGACAAGAGACGGGGATAGCGCCCATGTTCCTCAGCCTTCTGAACCCCGCATCATGGTCAGGATTTTCGAACTTCGACTGATGAACGATGTATGCTCTGCGGCCTTGCCGGAGCATGAGATCGACCATCCTGGGGATCGAACCGACGGCCGTCGACTCGATGACCACCACGCTCCTGGCCATTCCCAAGATGGTCCTATTCCGCTGCATCAGGCGTCCTGGGTGAAGGCACGCCTCCTCGGTCACCTCGCTGACCAACGCGCCGTTCCGAGCGATCTCGGACCTGAGCCCTTTCAGCTCCTCGGAGAGGTCGTCGGTTAGGGGCGCTCCCAGCACCGCTATCGGCGCCCCGTTCGAGCCTAGAGACCCTTCCAGTACCTGGGCGTCGATGCCTCTCGCCAACCCGCTGACCACAGTACGTCCCTTTCGGGCCATGCGAGCTCCATACTCATATGCAAGGTCGCTTCCGGCCCTGGATGGATGAACGGTCCCGACGACTGCAGTATGGTCCCTTCCAGGGAACGAGCCGCCTTCTACGAACATCATCAGGGGCGGGTCGGGGAAGAAACGAAGGTTGCGAGGATACGAGGTGTCCCAGTAGGTAACGATCCGTGATCCTCTTTCCAGGTGTTCACGGACCCTCTTTGTGGTACGGGCGAGGATATCTTTTCCGATATGCATATCACCAAGGCGTGCCAAAAGACGGTCCTCCTCAAGGCGGTCTCCCGCACCGCCTCCGCGGAGGTATCGGTCGATAGCACTTGCCACGGTGTCAGGCGAGTGCATCTGCAAGTTACGGTTCGTGGATATCAGAGCATTATCGTTCAGATAGGCCAATAGGCCCAGCTCATCGGCGCTGAACATGGTCACCGCCTATCCGCATCAAGGTCCTTCCGGTCCCTTGTCGGCCGGTCGGTGATGATAAAGCCAGTGAGATCATTACGCAAAGCTCTCTTCGCCCGTTCAAACTTGGGCGTTTTAGCCCCCATCATGCGTCGTCCTCTATGAGCCATAATATGCGGTCGTGACTATATATGAAGATGTGCCAGAACGGCCCTTGCCGATATGTGATCCGCTCTGATAACAAATCAGACGGACCGTCGCTCGGCAGGATCGGCCTAGTGCAGGTTCGATGAACGTTGAGCGACCACGGACCTCTTCGCCGCCTGACCTTCAATGCAGTTCTTCAGAGAGAGCGTCCGGGCGGTCTGTTGGCAGGGACGGTACATCGGCCCCATCGTGTTCTCGCAGCGCTCTTCGAGGAACATCAGGACCATTTGAACACTGTAGATGAAGAAAAGGAAAGAGAGGCCAGGAGGCCTCGATTAGAGATCGGCATCGATCTCAGAGCTTCTTGTGACAGAACCACCAATCGTAGCAGTCGAGCTTCTTGCGCTCCTCGGCGGTCTTCTCGTCGGCGGCAGGCTTGAGGATCGCCCTGTCTTTCAGCAGCTCGTTCTGGGGCCAGTTCTCGGGCAGGGCCACGTTGTGCTTGTCAGATATCTGCAGAGCCTTCAGCGCCCTGAGCACCTCGTCCACGCTCCGGCCGATCTCCTGGGGATAGTAGATCATCAGCCGGACGAACCCCTTGTCATCGACGATGAACACGGAGCGAACGGTGTTGGAGCCCTTACCAGGATGGAGCATCCCAAGCTTCATGGCGACCACTCCCACCCCGTCGGCGATGACCGGGAACGGGATCTTTACGTGAAGGTTGTCGTTGATCCACTCCACCCATTTTATGTGGGATTGAACCTGATCGATGGAAAGCCCGATGAGCTCGGTGTTCAGCTTCTTGAACTCCTCGTTCTTCTTGGCGAAAGCATAGAACTCGGTGGTGCAGACCGGAGTGAAGTCGCCCGGGTGAGAGAACAGCACGAACCACTTCCCTGCCAGATCGCCGGGCAAGGACATCGTCCCGTGGGTTGTTTGAACGTTCATCTCCGGAAACTTGTCCCCCAACAGCGGTATGCCTGTGTTCGTATCGGCCATGGTGATTTGACCCTCCTTTTGCCTCAGTAGGAGCACCCTAGCATATATCGGCTTCGCCTGAACCATGGAGAAAATGCCGGATGCATCGCAGGGGACGGCCTGGCAGGCCGTTCGCCATCCTTTGGTCGCCAGTGGAGCAATGTTTTATACGCAGACCAATGTTGGTATCTGCCGTGGCAGAAAGCGCTCGCCCCCGGATCGATGGTTTTTTC
>JAKIXL010000080.1:0-234 GCA_022709105.1 Thermoplasmatota archaeon
AGCGTTCGTTCTTGAAGACCTGACCGAGATCCGGAAGTGCACCGGGGAGAATGGTAAAAGCAGCAAGAAACAGCAGAAGAACATCGGCTCCCGGTGGTTCCACCAATTCGGGGCCTTCCTAGAGTACAAGGCCGAAGCCGCCTACAAGATGGTCCCGCAAGCAGACCCCAAGCACACCAACCAGGAACGCTCTTGTTGCGGGCATACGGAGAAAGCCAATAGACACGGCTCCCG
>JAKIXL010000080.1:244-6747 GCA_022709105.1 Thermoplasmatota archaeon
TAAAATGCGGCCTCTCCTTGAACGCTGATATCAACGCTTCTCGCAACATCCTGCATCGTGGTATATCCTCATTGCAGAGGCTGAGTAGTAAACCAGCCGAGTGCTCCCTGCAAAGGTAAGGCAAAAGCCCCTGTTTGAGTGTAGGGCTAGTTCACACATCGAAGAGGATTGTGACCGACGGCTCGCTCTCGTTCACCTGCAGCATATGATAGGTCACCGCCTTTATTTCCTGTTTGGGCGAGTGCCTTTCCTGATCGAACCTCTCGCCGAGCGCTCGGCAATCCAGTCCGCCGGCCCTCATTGTGACATGGAACTCGCTCAGCGCCAGCCGCTTGGCGTCGAAGATGAACAGCAACTCCGAGAGGAAGTTGTACAGCAGGTCCTCCATCGACCCGCCCTCCACCGCGAACCTCTCCTCCATGTTGGGCTCTATGCTGGCCGCGTCCAGGATCTGGTCCATCATCCCGAAGGCCGCGTTCTCGAAGCACTCCGAGATGGTGGACCCGTAGGCCCTGATCATCACATCGGCGGTGTGCTCCAGATTCTCATATCTCATCAGCGCTCCATTGGACTGCGTGGGATAAAATGATTGGCGACGGGAGCCTTGAGGAGCGAGCTCGCACCATGACGCTGGTGGGGGCGATGTCCAGATGCGCGGGGAGATGCCCACTGTCCAACGCTCACTTCCGCCGACAGGCTGCTGGCACCGCTTTCGCCAAAGTGATCGCGTGACCGGCAATAGCTCCAAACGCAGGTCGGTCCCCGCTCGCAAGCCGGGAAGGGCTTTCAGAGCGATGAGCGATAGTACAAAGGATATGCGACAGCAGGCTCACTGTGAACCATGTCTCGTTTTCCCACGCTCCGCCTCATTGCCCTTCCGCCGCGGGAGCAGGATCGATAGGGAAAATTATGATAATCGGAGGACCGAGGGATCGCCTATGCCATGGCCAGGTCTGAGCACACGGTCTCCACCGACAAACGATGATGGTCGTGGTTCATGAAGTGAGACGCCAGTAAGCCCCAGATGATACAGGCTGGGGCGCCCGGCATCATGCCTCTTGTCCCTCATTTTTGATCGATCATTGGCCGCATCGATGGAACAAATTCTTATCCCTTCCCGGCATACTCGGCGACGTGCGCATACTCATAATCGGCTGCGGCTCCATCGGCTCGGTGCTGGCCAAGGCCGTGCACGACATGCCGGAGGTCGACCGGATCTATGTCACGGACCAGAGCAAGGACTTCGCCGTGCACCTCATCAGCAGCCTGCACAAAGCCCAGTACATCGACAACGTGAACGGGAAGCTGGCCAAGGTGCTTGGAGAGATCGATCTGGCGGTGGAGGCCGCCAGTCAGGACGCTGCCCGCAAGTTCATACCGTTCGCCCTGGAGAATGGCGTGGACGTCATGGTGATGAGCGTCGGGGTGTTCGCCGATGAGGCGTTCAGAACGAGATGCTATGACCTGGCCAAGAAGCACCGCTCCCGCATCTACGTTCCGTCGGGCGCGGCCTGCGGAACGGACGGTCTGCACGCGGCCTCGGCCGCGGCGATAAGCGAGGTGCATCTAATCACCAAGAAGGGGCCGAAGGGCTTGAAGGGCGCGCCCGGACTGGCCATGAGAGGGATCGACGTCGACGCCCTGACCGAGGCAACTGTGGTCTTCGAGGGCAATGCCCGCGACGCCGCCAACCAGTTCCCGAAGAACCTCAACGTCGCGGCGACGATATCGCTGCTGGGGGTCGGCTTCGAGCAGACCAGGGTGACCATTGTCTGTGACCCGTCGACCGAGCGCAACGCCCATACTCTGATCGTGAGAGGCGAGTTCGGTGAACTGCGATGCGAGACGAACAACGTCCCTTCGCCTATGACCCCGTCCACCAGCTATCTAGCGGCACTGTCCGCCGTGTCCGCGATAAAGAGGATATTGGGAAATGTGTGGATAGGGGTCTGAAAAACAAGAAAGGGGGCCAGAGGCCCGTTCACTTCTTCTTCGGCTTGGCCGCCGACTTCTTTGCTGATGCAGCGGCCTTCTTGGGGGCCGCCGATTTCTTGGGCGCCGCAGCCTTCTTGGGCGCCGCCGCCTTCTTCGGCTCCGGTTTGGGAACCTCGATGACCTCAACGACCTCCTCCTCTTCCTCCACTTCCTCGTAGTCCAGGAAGTCCAGGAGGGCGTCCTCGAGATCGGCCAATACCTCCATGGCTTCCTCCCTCTTGTTCTTCTCCATCAGGTCGAGAGCCTCAGATACCATGTCCAGCATGCTCTCCAGTTCATTGTCCAACTCTTCAAAAGCGGTGCCAAGCGTGACCATGTGAATTCACCCTTTTTTAAGTTACAGGATTTATTCATATTTCAAGCTATGGAAATGCATCGGCCGCAGCTCCAGAAATACGTCAGACAGGATAGGCGGTCCCGGGGCCGTGCAAGGGCATCATGTTTATTCGCTCCCACTACCTACTCTGGTACGTGTCCCCAATGAAAGACAGAGTACTCAGGATATTTTCCAAGCTCGCCGAGCCAGTGGACGCTATCATGCTTGTCAACGACGAGGAGCCGATCGCCGACGCCTCGTTCTTCCATGCCACCGGGGCCGTTTCAGGTCTGTTCGAGAACTGCTCAGCGTTCCTCTATCCCGATGGGGGGATGAAGCTCATAACCACGCGCCTTGAGGAGACCTCGGCCCGGTCCACTCCCGCAGAGGTGCTTCCTTATTTCACGCCCGCCGAGAGGGCGGAACTGATGCGCTCTTCCTTGAAAGGGGTTGCCCGCCTGGGCATCAATTCATCTGCCATAACCTATCATTGGGTCAAGGAGATCAAGGCCGTGGCCCCCGGCATAGAGCTCGTGGATACAGCGAGCGCATTGATCGCAGCCCGGCTGGTGAAGGACAAGGTAGAGATCGAAGCGATGAGGGAAGCATGTCGCATCGCCTCCCGGGTGGCCGATCGGATACCGGACCTCGTCCAGGTAGGCATGGCCGAGTACGAGGCCGCGGCGGAGATCGGCTATCAAATGCAGAGACTTGGTGCCAGCTCGGTGTCCTTTGAGACCATTGCCGCGTTCGGGCCGCCGTCCGCGGAGCCGCACCACTCGCCCGACCACACCAGGCTGAAGGAGGGCGATGCCGCGCTGTTCGACTTCGGTTGCAAGGTCCGGCGATACTGTTCGGATATAACCAGGACCTTCTTCGCCGGCTGGGCAGATGAGCGCATGATGAGGATGTACGAGGTCGTCTTGGAGGCGCAGAGGCGGGCGATCGAAGCGGTTAGGCCCGGGGCCTTGGCCAGGGAGATCGACGAGGCGGCCCGCTCATACATCGATTCCACGGAGCTCAAGGGAACGCTGATACACTCAACCGGCCATAGTCTCGGGATCAACGTCCATGACGGTGCAAGGCTCGCCCCCGGCTCCGAACTGGTCCTAGAGGAAGGAATGGCGTTCACCATCGAGCCTGGAACATATGTTCCTGGTGTGGGAGGGGTAAGGATCGAGGACGACGTCGTGGTCACCAGGAACGGATGCGAGCTGCTGACCGACGCCTCCAAGGAGCTGAGGGTGATCTGATGGAGGACGAGCTGCGACAGGCCGTGAGGCTGATGCAGGACCTTGGAGCGGAGTTCTGCGACGCCCGGCACCAAGAGAGCAGGACGCTGTCGATAGCGGTGTCCAACCATGAACTGAGAAGCATGTCCAACGGCCGCCTAGCCGGCGTCGGGCTTAGGGCGAGGATCGGGGGGTCTTGGGGGTTCGCGGCCTCCGCCGACATGGACCGCAAGAGCGTGGCGGAGATGGCCCGGAAGGCGGTTAGGGCGGCCAGGTCCGGCAGTTCTCCCGGGAAGCCCATACCGGAGCAGCCATCAAGGACCGGGAACTACCGCGCTAAGGCGCGAATCCCGCCGGCCACCGTGCCGATCGAGGAAAAACTGGCCATGGTCAAGGACCTCGACGAGGCCCAGAAGATATCGGACAAGATCGTCAATACCAATGCCCTGTACGCCGAGGGGCTGCGGATCACCACGCTGGCGAACTCCTTCGGCTCCTTGCTCCGATGGGAGGACGGCCGCATCAGGCTGATCGCCAATGCAGTGGCCGCCGACAGCGGCCGAATGGAGGCTTACCGAGAGAGCATCGCCGGCACCAAGGGCATGGAGCTGCTGCAGAGCTACGACCTTGCTGAGGTAGGGGTCCACACCGCGCGGGAGGCCATAGTCCAGCTCGGCGCGGTTAAGCCTCCCTCAGGGCTCGTGACCTGCATCTCCGACCCGGAGATAACCGGTCTGCTGGCGCATGAGGTCATGGGGCACGCATCGGAAGCGGACGAGATAGTGAAGCGGAGGTCGTTCCTCACCGGAAAGATAGGCGAGAAAGTCGCCAACGAGCAGATCACCATGGTGGACGACGGGACCTTGGAGGGCGCCTACGGCTCAATCATCTTTGATGACGAGGGAACGCCGTCTTCGCGAACCGTCATCATCGAGAACGGAACATACCGTGGGTACATGCAGAACCTGGAGACCGGCGCGGAGATGGGAGTGCCTTCGACCGGCAACGGCCGGGCCCAGGACTTCGGGCGGAGGTTATGGGTCCGCATGACCAATACTTACTTCGAGGCCGGGGAATGGACGTTGGAGGAGATGATCGAGGACGTCAAGCACGGCATCCTGACCGACAAGTTCGTCAATGGTATGGAGGACCCGGTGGGAGGAAGCTTCGAGGCCAAAGCCCATCGAGGGTTCCTCATCGAGAACGGGAAGGTCACCAAGCCTCTGCGCGCCATCACCCTGACCGGCAAGGCGCTGGACATCCTAAAGACCACCGACGCGGTAGGAAAAAAGGTAAAACACGATGCTGGGCATTGCGGCAAGGGCACCGAGGACTATGTGCCGGTATCATCCGGGGGCCCATACTGCCGCTCCAAGATCATCGCTGGGGGTGACTGAATGGACATCATCGAGATGGCCTCCTCAGCGCTTGCCGTAGCAAGAAGGGAGGGCGCAACCCAAGCGGAGGCGTTCACCGTCGCCTCGGTGACCAAGAGCGTATACGTTGACGACGACCGCATAAAGATCGTCGAGGAGAAGGGGGACCAGGGGCTCGCGGTCCGCGTGCTCAAGGGCCGGAAGCTGGCCCAAGCCTCCTCGGCCTGCGCCAGTAGGGAGGACGCGGAGGCCTGCGCCCGCGCCGCCGCGTCTCTGGCTGACCGCTCCCCGGCATCCCGCGCCTATGACAGCTTCCCGCGGCCGGAAAAGGCCGTACTCTCGCCCCCGCCCCGGGACGGCAGGATCGCGGACCTAGACGTCAGTGTGCTAGTGGAGATGGCCAAGGCCACGGTCGGAGCGGCGAACGATCGTGGGACGAAGGTACCTCGCGGGGTACTGAGGGTAGCGAGCACCATGATGGCCATCATGAACACCAATGGACTGGAGGTCATCAACCGAGGCACCTTGGTCTTTGCGGGCTACGACGCCATGGCCGAAGGACCTGCGCCGGGAGAAGGCGTCGGCAATCTCAACTCTCCATGGCTCAGGGACTACGACCCGGTACGGATGGGGGAGGACATTGCCCGCCAGGCACTGCAGGCAAGGGAGGCAAGGCCTATGGACCGGTCCATCAAGGCCCCGGTGATGGTAACGGCGGGCGAGCTGAGCGGGATGCTATCTTCCTCGATAGCCTTCGCACTAAGTGCGGAGAGCGTCAACAAGAGGCGCAGCCCCTGGGGTGCGAGCCTGGACAAGCGCGTGGCATCGCCCGAGATCGATCTGGTGGACGATCCCTCGGACCCCCAAGGGGCGCTGTCCGCGGCCTATGACGACGAGGGAGCGCCCACTACAGTCAAGAAGATAGTGGAGAACGGTGTCCTCAGGACCTTCCTGTACGACAGCTACAATTCCAGCATGTCGTCGAGACCACCATCGGGCAACGGGATGCGGCGCGGGCCGAGCGATGCTCAGTATCTGTTCCAAAGCTCTCCGGGATGCCGGCCGGTGAACCTCACGCTGAGGCCGGGGCAGCGCTCCGTCGAGGAGATAATATCATCCATGGACAAAGGCGTGGTCGTGGAGAAGTTCGCCTACCCCACGGTCAACCCGTTCACTGGAGCCTTCGCACTGGAGGCCCGCCTTGCGCACTTGGTCAACAGGGGAGCAATAAGCGGCCAGATAAAGCATGCGCTGATCGTAGGGAACATGTATGAGGGGCTGAAGAACATCGTGGAGATCGCGAGCGACTCCCGCACCGTAGGAGACATGGTCCTCCCCTCGGTTGTCTTCGACGGCTTCGAGGCCGTGGGGTCCAAGTAGGCCTACCCTTTCACCCAGCCTATGTTAGTCTCCAAGATGCCGAACAGCACATCGCCGCTCTTTCCAGATAGGCGAGCACCGAACGGTAGGTGGTGAACAGGTTCAACGAACTGGTCGGTCTTGAGGGTGCCGTTCTCCAACTGCTCGATGCGCATGTAGTGTTCGACCTCCCTCTCCCCGAAGGGCGTGGGGATCCTGTCCTTC
>JAKIXL010000081.1 GCA_022709105.1 Thermoplasmatota archaeon
GGAGATGGCTGTACTGCCCGGGATGGAACTTATGTCCGCCCTGTTCTATATCGACGATTTCTACCAACGGGACGTCTACGACGTCATCGTTATGGATACCGCTCCTACGGGGGAGACGCTCAGGCTGTTAAGTTTCCCGGATGTCTCAGGGTGGTACATCGACCGCATGTACGGCATTGTGAAGAACTTGATCCGCCTCGCCCGCTATACCGTAGGAAAGGTAATGAGCACCCCGCTTCCATCGGACGAGCTCCTCAAGGACCTCGAGATACTGGGCTCCCGAATGAAGGCCGTCCAGAAGATATTGATGGACCCTGAGGTCACCTCGGTCCGTTTGGTGGTCAATCCTGAGAAGATGGTGATAAATGAAACGAAGCGTGCGTTCACCTACATGTGCCTATATGGTCTTACCGTCGACTGCCTGGTAGTGAACAGATTGATCCCTGAGGGCAACAACGGCTACTTCAAGGAAAAGATCGAGGAGCAAGAGAAGTACATGAGGGTAATCAACGAATCCTTCAATCCACTCAAGATACTCACCGCTTCCCAGCTTCCAGTGGAGCTGGTCGGCATTCGGTCCCTGGAGAAGCTTGGGGAGATGGTGTTCGGGGGCATCGACCCGGTAACGCACTTCTCCACCGACAAGCCGATGGAGATCTATTCCGACAACGGCATGGACATAATATCTCTGAAGCTGCCGTTCACCATGAAGGACACTGTCCACTTGTATATGTCGGGAGACAACCTTCTAGTGGAGGTAGGCCAGTACAGGAGGTCGATAGCCCTCCCCACCACCTTCACGCGGAAAGAACCCAGCAAGGCGGAGTTTAAGGAAGGCAGGTTGCATATATCGTTCAGGAGCGATTGAGATGGACAGGGAAGAAACGCAAAATGAGGCAGGACCAGAGAACGAGGCGGGCCGCCAGAGGCGGATCAGGCACGAGGCGGAAAGGTTGGGCGAGACAATGTTCTCCGGGGAGACCCGGGAGCATCTGATACGGGCCACCACGGAGATAATCCTGGCAGTCGACTCCATGATCCCCCGGGAGATGATACCAGACGAAGTAAAGCAGCACTACCTGGCCGCCAAACGGGAGGGCCTTCTACTGGTCCGGGCCATATTGGATGCCCATATCAACCTGGTGAGGGACATCGAGTCCAAGGAACAACCCCCGGAGACCGGCCTTCGCAAGATCGAGCTGGAGTAGTTCACTCGGTCGGATCGCGGCCGAAGATATCACGGCACTCCGCGCACAGAAGGGACCCGCGCCCAGAGGCGATGCCGGTCTGCCTGAGATCGTATGAGTAGTTCTCGCAGTTCTCGCAGTACCCGGCGAACGATGCCTGCCTTCTTTCGTCCTCGCCCGGAGCGTTGATGTTCCTCCACTCCCTGGTTATCTCGATAAGGGAGGGCGAAAGCCTCGTTATATCGTTCTCGGTCAGCATGCCTACCAGACCATTGTCCTTAACCACCGGAAGCCTTCTCAGATGCAGCCGTGCCATCTTGCGCCCGGCCTCGGCCACGCTTTCATTGGGGGAAACCGTCACCAAGGGAGCGGTCATTATCTCATCCGCCCTTACCTCGCCCGGGCGGAGGTCCTCGGCGACAAGCTTCTCCACGAAGTCCCTTTCAGTGACGATGCCTATCGGGCAACCTTCCTTGATGATGATGACGCTCCCAACCTTCATGGCCCGCATCAGGACAGCGAGGTCCCTGGCCGTGAGGTCCGGGCCGCCAACTACCGGCACCCTGCTCATTATCTCCTCGACATAGATGTCCCGCGCTCGTTCAAAGGCCATGATAGAACCATGCGAACGAGCGGTAGAAATACATTGGTCCCCTCAAGGCCGTGCATGCTCGCAACTAAGATAAGCAACCCCTTCGCTACTCACTAACGGGTCGAACCATTGAAGGACGGCGAGGGAGAGATAGCGGTCAGATTGGCCAGGCAGGCCGTGGATGCAGAGGTTAAAGGAACTGGCGAGAACCAGGTGAACGCTCCCGAGAGCTTCCGTGAGAAGCGCGGGGTTTTCGTTACCCTCAACCAGTACCCGAGCCATCTGTTGCGGGGATGCATCGGATTTCCAGAGCCACTGTTCTCGCTGGCGAGCGCTATCCTGCAGGCTGCCCAGCATGCCTGCCATGATCCGCGCTTCGAGGACCTACAGGAGGATGAGCTTGACAAAATCGTGGTCGAGGTCACTATCTTGACCGTCCCGGAGGAGATCGTGGTAAAGGACCGAAAGGAGCTTCCCCAGAAGGTGAAGGTGGGCAGGGACGGTCTCATCATCGAGCACGGCCCTTTCCGCGGCCTCCTCCTTCCGCAAGTGCCGGTGGAATGGGGATGGGACTCCGAAGAGTTCTTGGGGCAGACGTGCATGAAGGCAGGGATGTCCCCGGACATGTGGCTCGACCGGCGCACCAAGCTCTATCGTTTCGAGGGCGAGATCTTCGCCGAGCAGAGCCCGCGAGGACGGGTGACAAGGAAGGAGATCACGCATGGAGCTTGTCGTTGAGGGGCGCGCCTTCGTCAAGGGGAGATTGTCCAACTGGAGCATAGGCATAGAGGACGGCAGGATCGTGGCCTTGGGGAAGAACCTCAAAGGGGACCGTAAGATCGATTGCCGCCACATGCTCATCCTGCCGGCCGCCATAGATCCGCACGTGCACTTCCGGGACCCCGGGCTCACGGCCAAGGAGGACTTCTCGACCGGCACCCTAGCTGCCGCGTTCGGCGGGGTGGGCTGCGTTCTGGACATGCCCAACACCCTGCCCCCGGCGGTCAAGCTCATAGACCTAAAGGAGAAGAAGGAAGCCATCTCCGGAAAGGCATGGATCGACCACGGTCTGTTCGCCGGGTGCATGCCAAGGGAAAAGCTAGAACCTATGGCACCGTTCGCAGCAGGGTTCAAGATGTTCATGGGCTCCTCGACCGGGAATCTGCTGGTGACCGAGGATGCTGACATGAAGCGCATCGGCCGCGAGGTAAAGGCCACAGGCAAGGTGCTCAGCGTGCACGCGGAAGATGAATCACTGATAGGCAACGAGCTGGAGCGCGACCTCCATGACCACATGAGGAACCGTCCTGCCGAGGCCGAGGTCTCGGCCATCAACAAGCTCCCGCCACTGGGATGCCGAGTGAACGTATGCCATATATCCTCGGCCGAGGGTCTGAGGGCCGCCGAGGGACTGAAGCTGCACAAGGAGGTCGCCGCCCATCATATGCTCCTCGACCGCGAGTCCAAGAGCGGCGCCTTCGCCAAGGTCAATCCTCCGCTGCGAACGGAGCAGGACCGCCTCGCGCTCCTTCAGGCGTTCATCACCGGCCGGATCGAGATGCTTGGCTCAGATCATGCACCGCACACCGCCGAGGAGAAGGAGCAGGAGTTCGCCGCGGCCCCATCGGGGATGCCGGGAGTGGAGACCCAAGTGCCAGTGATGCTCTCGCTGGTCAAGAAGGGCACGCTTCCACTGGATGTCCTGGTGCGGGCGATGGCCGAACGGCCGGCCGCGCTGTTCGGACTGAACAAGGGGCGCATAGAGGTGGGCAGGGATGCCGACCTCATGATCGTGGACACTAGGTCCATGGGCGGCATAAAGGTTAATAACCTCCACAGCAAGTGCGGCTGGACCCTCTACGAAGGGTTCGATGCCATATTCCCTCACGCCGTCATGCTGCGCGGAAGCGTAGTGGTGGAGGAAGGAAGCGTTGTCGGGGAGAGGGCAGGAAGGGACGTCTTTGCTGGACCTTGAAGTGGACATGTCGGAGCTTGAGGGCAGGACCTTCACCTGCGACGACAAGTGCGGGCTGTGCTGCCTATGCCAGGCGGAGGTGCTGCCCCATGAGGTCCCTTTCTTTAAAAGGGACCATCCGTCTAGGGTGGTGATGAAGAGCGAGCCGCACCGCCATGTCGCCCTTGCTCTCAAAGGGGGGGAGGGACCCTGCACCTTCTTAGGGGTTAACCGGCGATGCGAGATCTACTCTAGCCGGCCGCACTATTGCCGTCAGTTCCCCTTCCATCTCTATATCAGCACGAGGGTCCAGGTGGAACTGGACCTATCATGCAGAGGAGTATGGTACGGCGGACGGGAGGACGCCCTGGTCACAGGCGGCAAGATGGTCGCTGAAAACCGTGAAGCGCTACTTAGGGCGCTTCGTGAATCTCGCGCGGTGTACAGGGAGTTCGAAGCCAACTGTGCCGACTCGGGCATCTACAGGGCCCCCGAGGGGCTACGGCGCAATGTCGCTCCCCGCATCAAGGAACTATCGGACGTCCAGTATTTGGCAAAGGTCCTCGACCTGTCCGCCGAGGAAGAGGAGATGGAAGCCCTCCCCGCCCCCCTGTCCTCACCGCAGTATGATCCGAAGGAGCTCAAGGCCTCGGCGGCCGAGACCGGCCTGGAGTCCCTTAGCTCCGACGACGTCTACTCCGCACCGGTGTACTGCGACCCCGAAGGGAAGTGGAACATCCTGCTTTCGAAGAACGGCAAGGTGGAGTGGTCAGTGATGAACGACGATGGATCTCTCGATCCCCGGCGGACCATCGACCCGAAGCAGGTTCCCTTGCTTGTGCCCGAAGGTCAGGGCCTCGACGTCTTCTGCTCTTACATGAGCACCCTTAACCGCAGGGACTCGATGTATGGATATGCATGCTTCCTGGTCGATGACTACGGCTATGAGGACTATCTTTCTAACACCTATTACGGCGCCCTGGCGGCGGCGGCCATGGACCTTTTATGGCGCTCCTCCTTGATAGCTCATATCCGTGGCGGCAAGCTCGACCGACAGGGCATGATCGAGGGAATAATCGCCTACGACATGGACCGTCTGGACGCCCCTGCCATAGGTGCCTTCCTTTAAGCCCCACACTAGTAAGCTTAAAATACTCCGCGGTTTATCGGGCAGATTGGTGGCTGTAACATGCAGAAACCTCTGACCGTTCTGAACCAGGCGATCAACCGTCCCGTGATCGTCGAGCTGAAGGCCAACAGGGAGTACCGGGGGATCCTCGACGGATACGATCCCCACATGAACCTGGTCCTCAAGAACGCAGAAGAGCTCATCAACAACGAAGTGGTGAGAAAGCTCGATGTGACCATCGTGCGAGGGGACAACGTCATTTACATTTCACCGTAAGGAGACTAGGACATGGGAAAGGGCACTCCATCAATGGGTAAGAGGTCAAGCGGCAAGTCGCACATCCCCTGCCGCCGCTGCGGGAAGAGCTCATACAATATGCAGAAGGGAGCCTGCGCTTCCTGTGGATATGGTAAGACCACGAAACTGAGGTCCTATTCCTGGGCCAAGCAACACTGATCTCATGGTAGATCCGATGGATGACGATCCCAAGCATTATTGTGGGGTTGTCGCCATGGCCCTCGATGTCAGGGCCGCCCCCGAGCTTAAGCGAGCCCTGCGAGTAATGCAGCATAGGGGCCAAGAGGCCGCGGGCATAGCCGTCTCCGATAAAGGCAGCCTTTCCTACCTGAGGGGCGCCGGCCTGGTCCACGAGGTACTGGGTGGCAAGGAGTTCGATTCCCTGAAGGGCTGCGTAGGCATCGGTCATGTCCGATACGCCACCACGGGTACGTCCTGCTCGGATAACGCCCAGCCCATCGTTGTTACATCGGCGGCCGGGGACGTGGCCCTAGGTCACAACGGCGACATCGTCAACTCGGCGAAGCTGAGGTCAAAGTACCAGAGCGATGGCTGGGCCTTCTTGACCACAACCGACTCGGAGATCATAGTGCGGATCCTGGCCAACGAGCTCAAGCAGGGGGCGGACCCTGTAAAAGCGATAAGGTCGACGATGAAGCTGCTCGACGGGGCCTATTCCCTCGTGATCATGATCGGGAACCGGGTTTTCGGGGTCCGGGACCCCCTGGGCTTCCGGCCGCTCTGCCTGGGAAAGCTCTCGCGCGGATATTGTCTAGCGTCAGAGTCGGCGGTGTTCGACATCTTGCAGGGAGAGTTCATCAGAGACATACTGCCCGGTGAGGTCATCGAGATCACAACCGATTCATACTCATCGTCCCGAACGGCAAGGCCATCTAGCAGGGCCCACTGCATGTTCGAGTGGGTATACTTTGCCCGGCCGGACTCGGTGATCGACGGCCGGGAGGTTTACGAAGTCCGTAAGATCATCGGCAAGATCCTTGCCAGAGAGCATCCGGTGGATGCGGACGTGGTGATCCCCGTCCCCGACTCGGGCCGCGCGCACGCGCTCGGTTTCGCCATCGGTTCCGGCATACCGTACGACGAGGGGCTGATGAAGAACCGCTATATCGAGCGAACCTTCATCATGCCTGAGCAGCTCCAGAGGGAGGAAGGGGTCAGCATTAAGCTCAATCCCATCCGGTCAACCATCAAGGATAAAAGAGTGGTGGTGGTCGATGACTCGATCGTTCGAGGCACGACCTTGCGCAAGATAGTGCAGATGCTCCGACGGGGCGGGGCGCGGGAGATCCATGTGCGCATCGGATGCCCGCCTGTGGTCGCGCCATGCTACTACGGCGTAGACATGAAGACAAGGGAACAGTTCATAGCCAACAATAAGACCATGCCGGAGATCGCTGAGTACCTGACCGCTGATTCGCTCGGATACATATCACTAAAGGGCTTAGAGGAGGCGCTTAACATCCCGGAGAACGATCTGTGCCTGGCATGCCTCAACGGCGAGTACCCTACGAACGTGCCTGGAGAGAAGATGCGGTTCCAGAGAAAACTGGACATCTGA
>JAKIXL010000082.1 GCA_022709105.1 Thermoplasmatota archaeon
TCTCGACCCCGAGCTTGTTCAGGAGCCTTTCGGTCGCGCGGTTCAACACATCCCGCTTCTCCTCCACCTCCTTGGTCTCGGCAAGGTTGAGGGATACGATGAGCGAGCTCTTGAGCACGTCCAGAAGGGCGCTCTCGTCTGCGGTGAGCTTCGGCTCGATCACCTCGAAAAGGTACTCTCCGGCAGTGCCGTCGTACTTAATGCGCACGAAGGAGTAGGGGTCCTCGATAGGGATGACCTCGACCTCCTCCATGTCCGGCTCGGTGATCTTCGGCACCTCCGTGATGCAGGTCGAATCGCCGCAGGCGATGGCGCTCGGCAGCCGTACCCGCACCGGCCTCTTCCGCACCTTGTGAAGGAACGAGAGGTAGCGGGAGGCGATGGACAGCCTTTCCTTCTTCTCCTGCTCATCCTCGAACAGAGGCTCTATCTCGTCCTGCTGAATAGCTTCGTCCATATCAGATCAACCTCGTTCCCATGAACCCTATGAGCAGCATGATGAAGGAGTGCTTCAGCCCGGTAGGGATCTGGCCGTCCGCGAGCACTCCCGCCAATATACCGTCGCCGAAGGCGTGGATAAGCACCGACAAGATGAATATGGTCTGGATCGTGGGGATCGTATCGACCTTTATGGTCGCCAGGCCAGAGGTGTCCACTCCGGCCCTCTCCGCACCCTCCGCGACCATCTGCCCAGCCTCGGTCATCTTAGGCAGGAAGGTCGAGTTCAGGATGAAGATGGTGGCTATGAACACCGCGAAGGCAACATAGATGACCACGGTGTAGGTGGACATGGCCAGCTTTCGCTCGGCCTGATTGAGCATGGACTCCCTGGCGTCGTGAGCGACCATGGTCAGCACGTCGGAGACCGAGCCCCCGGCGTCATTGGCCTTGATGATGATCGACGTCATCCTCTTGACCAGCGGGGTGTTAACGCGCTCGGAGAACAGCCTCATGGCCTCCGAGGCCGGCACACCCCAGTCTATCTGGGCGGCCATTCGGTGGATCTCCGGCGTTAGCTTGCCGTAGCGTCCCCGGGAGGAGACCTTGATCGCCTGCGCCAGGGTCATTCCGAAGCGTCCCGCCTCCGCCACGTCCCGAAGGAACTCCGGCAGGCGGACCTCGATGTCGCGGATCTTCTTCATCTGCGCGCTCTTATAGAACCCGTACGGCCCGCTGATGGCCATAAGGCCGAAGAACACGAAGTCGACCCAAATGAACGGCGTGTCGATGCCTCCGATGGCCTCCAGGAATGCCATGGCGAACAGCAGCGCCGCTATCACCCCGCAGACGATGAGGATGGTCTGGCTGTAGTCGAGCTTTTTCAGGTCCAGTTGATCCAGGTCAATGATGTCCTCGGCCATGCCATCACCTCACATCGACGACTCCTTGGTCATGTTCCAAATAAAGAATATGAATCCGAACTGGGAGATCGGTATCATCAGCCCCACCACCAGCTCCAACAGTATGATGGTCATGGACGAGTCGTTGCCGCCCCCGGGCACGATGGCCATGATGGCCATGATGACCACCAGGAACAGGGGGAACGCCACCACCACGGTGACGAACGTTTCGGCCATAAGCCCCAGGGTCTCCATCTGGGACCGCATCTCCAGCTTGCCCTCCTTCTCGAACTGCTCGGCCTTCTGCAGGAAGTACGGCTTAAGCTGGCCTCCGGAAGTGGAAGAGGTCACCACGCCCTGCAGGAACTCCTGGAACTTTATGGATGGAGTGCGCTGCGCGGCGCGGTTGATCGCCGTAAGGATGTCATATCCCAGGAGCTCGGTGTCCCTGGTGATCCAGGCGGCCTCGTTCTTGATCTCGCCGTATATGTCCTGCTTGGCCAGCTCCTTGAAGATGACGTCGACGTTTACGTCCGCGGAGGCCATTGCGGAGATGAAGCTCATGGCCGCGCCGATGCGCTTGTTGATGTCCCGGGCCCGCGTCTTTGCCTTGGAACCGGGAACGGACATGAGGACGACCATGGTCAAGATAGGCGGGATGGCCACCAGCAAGATGAAGAACACCAGGACCAGCGCTGGCTCCACATGCAGGAAGGCGATGAGGACCCCTCCGAAGAAGGCGGCGATCCCGGCGCAGGCTATCAGCACCACCATCGCGCTCATCCACACATAAGCGACATACTCCTCCGGACGCATCCGCATATGGGCCTGCTGCAGCTGCAGCTCCAGCCTGGGATTGGGCTTGGACTTGAGCTTGACCGCCTTTCCCATCGCCCGCCAGGCGAACATCTGGAACGGAGTCAGGGATATGTAGTCGGGGAGCGCGCCCTCTTGGAGCTTGATCAGGTGTGGCCCCATCTTCTCTGTCGGTTCCTGGGTCTTCTTGGTCTTGAGATAGTCCTTCTTCTTCTTGGCATCGAACTGGGTGAACGAATCAGAGATCTCAGGCATGGCCGGCAGCCTCCTGGAGCTCGCGGCGGACCCGCTTGATGGTCTTCTCCGGGTCCTTGTAGTACTGGTTTATCAGCTCCCAGATCCTGCGATGGTCGGAGAACTGCCGGTATACCATGTACTTGATGAGGTCGACCCGGCGGTCGAACTCGTTCATCATCTCCTCATGGGTGAGGTTCTTCATCTCCATGATCTTGTCGAACAGGAAACTGTGGCCCTTGAAGATGAAGCGGTCCGTGGCCTGGTCCCACTCGTACACAGTGTTGGATATTAGCTCGTTGGTGTCAGGCTCGAAGCCGACGATCTCGATGACCTGCTTCATCCGCCGGCAGAGGTCCTGCCCCACCCTGACCTGTGATTGGATTATGACGTTCCTAAGCGCCGTGAGCAGAATCCGCGGGCAGTTGATGGGCTGGTTCTCCAGCCTGTTGACCATCGACTGCACGGAATCGGCGTGCATCGTCGAGAACGTGGTATGGCCAGTGGCCATGGCTTGGAACATGGTGTACGTCTCCTTCCCTCGGACCTCTCCGACGATGATGTAGTTCGGCCTCTGACGCAGCGAGGCGCGCATAAGGTCGTACATGTCGATCTCCCCAGGGGCCTTGCCGTCAGGGCCGCGCTCCCCGACCCCCGATCGGGTGGTGCCGGGAATCCAGTTCATGTGCGGCAAGTTGATCTCCCTGGTATCCTCCATGGTGACGATCTTCGCCCCGGGAGGTATGAACAGCGCGATGGAGTTCAGTGTCGACGTCTTTCCCGACGCAGTGCCTCCGCAGATGATCATCGACTCGCCGTTCTCCACACCCAGCCAGAAGTAGGCGACCATTTCTGGACTGGCCGTCTTTGTCCTCACCAGGTCCACGGGTGTCCAGGGAGTGTCCTTGAACCGCCTTATGGTGAAGGTCGAACCCCGGGTGGTGACCTCGCGGGCATAGGTCGCCTGTATGCGGTGCCCCTCAGGGGATGTGCCGTCCAGGATGGGTGAGGACACCGAGATCTGCTTCCCCGACCTCTGCCCCAGGGCGACCACGTAGGAGTTCAAGGCGTCCTCGTCGTCGAACACCAATCCGGTCTTGATGCTGCCGTACTTGCGGTGGTAGACGAAGAGAGGCACGCCGACCCCGTCGCAGGAGATGTCCTCGATCTGATTGTCCCGCATCAGGATGTCCATCTTGCCGTAGCCGACGAAGTCCCTGAGTATGTAGTAATCGAGCTTCTTCTTCAGAAGGGGGCTGACCTTGACCCCTCGGCTCTTGATGAAGGAGTCCACGCTCTCCACCAGGTACTCCTTCTTGTCCAGCACGGTGAGCTTGTCCCATTCATAGCCCAGCGTACGCCCCAGAGTGTCCTTGATCAGCAGGAGGAGCTTCTCGTCCTCCGGCGATAGGCTGGGCTCTAGCGCTTCCAGGAAGTACTCGCTGGTATCGTTGTCATAGGTGATGCGGGTGTAGCTGTACGGTTCCAATATGGGGTAGACCTCGGTGGTCTCCACCGCGGGGTTATCGATCTTGGGTATCTCAGTGATCACCGAGCCACGGCCCTTGGACCACTCGATCCGCTGCTCCACCTCGGCGGTGGACATCCTGACCCGCGATGCCCGCCTGGGCACCATCTTGCGCAGGAACTTCAGGTATCCGTCCCGCATCCTGTCCTTGGCGCTGTCCCTGGGCGAGTCGAACTCGGCAGGCATCAGGCACTCGGCGTTGGTCTCCTTAGGTTCTGCCTCTTGCATCGTCCCACCTCAGGACGTCAGCATGGTCATGCTGACGTAGGCGCGGTTATAGTACAGTTCATTGCAGTTCTTCAGAGTGAGCGTGAGCGTGGTCAGCCCGTTGGTGGAGCCGGCCACGGGGAGGGGCGAGGTCAGCACATAGTCGGTGTCGTTGACCAGCCCATTGGTTCGGCATAGCTGGGAGAGGTAACCGTACCAGGCATTACCATAGGTCGTGTTGAACCTCAGGCAGAAGGTCCCGTTCTCGGCCCCTATGGAATACTTCTGCGAGTCGATGTATATCAGGTCCAGGCTGAACCCGACGGTGTCCGAGCCGGTCAGCGACTGAGCGTTGCCGATAAGGTCGACCTGGGTGAACGCGACGTTAAGGGTATGATTGTCCTTGCTGATGTCCAGGTTGGGGTAGGCGCGGATGGACTGACCGTCCTCCTGCCCCAGGATGATGGCTCCGTTCTCATAGGCCAGCCACTGTTGGACGTAGTAACGGTTAGGGGCGTAAAGCTCCACCTTGCCGCCACCGTCGACGTCCACCGGCACAACGAACGTCTGCCCGCCGGGGCCGGAACCGGTGTAGTTGAACCGTACGTTGAGGCTGGACGATCCCATGCCTTGCGGATTATATGTGAGCAGGCCTGCGGTCGGCGAGGCGAATATGGGGACGCCCGAGGCCCCCATGGTCATGGGAGCGTACATCTTGATGGAGGAATCCCCTGTGACCAACTGCTGGGAGATCATGCTGTCCACCTTTCCCTTCAGCTGGCCGAACTGGTCGATGGACACGTTCATGTGCGACCGCTCGTTATCAAGCATCCAGGCCGGCACGTAGGAGTTGACGATGAGGGCCATGAACGCGAGGAAGACGAGCAAAGCCATGATCGTTCCGATGGTGGAGGCCACGCCCTGGCGGTCCCTCCTGAGAAGGGCTGCCCTGCTCGACCTCTTCAGAGCCCTGCTACGCACTGGTACCGCCATAAGTATGATGCACCTCGATTCGTCGAATCAAGCATCGGGTACATCTTAAAGCCTTCGAGCTGGCTTGCAATTATAAACATTAATAATTATCTGAAGATGGTATGGCTAGATGTTATTGCCGGCGACTGAGAAACATTATTATAGCCGGGCCGATTACTCTCTGGCGAAGCCGCAGTAACTCAGCTGGGAGAGTGCAAGACTGAAGATCTTGAAGTCGCTGGTTCAAGTCCGGCCTGCGGCACTCCGATTCTTAACCAAGACGTTCTGACCGCTCATTGCATGGACAAGTTCTATTAGCGGGACAGGACATAGCTCGCGGGGCGAAGACATGAATCTATCGGGTTTCGAGATCAACACCATCGAGGCCAAGCGGTTCTCCAAGACCGGGGAGCACATGGCGAACATCCGCATCGATCACAACAGCACTGTTACCCAGATCGGCCGCGCTTCCGAACGTACCGCATCCGTGGAGTTCCGTTTCACCGTCAACTACGTGGGCATGGGCTTCGTAAAGATCGAGGGCACCGTCCTTCTCGAGGGCCAGGTCGACACGCTGGTCAAGGAATGGGCCGCCACCTCTTCAATGCCCAACGAGGACGCCAACATCGTTCACAACGTGGTGGTGTCCAACTGCATCCCCGTCGCCCTGCTCATCGCCCGGGACATCCGCCTGCCGCCGCCGTTCCCTCTCCCCCGCATCAACGTGGAGAAGAAGGCCGCGCCGGCGCCCCGGTCCGCCCCGGGCCCTGAGTTCGCTTGAGAAGGCTCCAGCGCAAAGGGCCACGCGCGCCAGTGCCGGGCCCTGGCTTTTTTTCAATTGCCTACCGTCACTTGATGTGGTCCAGGGCGAACGAGCCAATGCTCAGCCCGTGCCGGGTGGCGTTGTAGCGGATGTACGATCGGGACTGCACGTCGGTGATCCCCCTCACCATGAAGAAGGTCCGGAGCTGGTCTATCTTGAAATCGATCATGCCGTCCATGATGGAGCCGAGCATCTGGATCTCCTGCTCCCCATGCATGCCCTTCTCGATGGTGTAGAACGAGACGGCCCGATCGCGCTTGCGCCGGCCGCAGAACGGGGTTAGGAAGCGGAAGATCTGCGTGGGGTCGGAGTACGCGATCAGCGTGGAAAGGGTACGGAACGCCAGTCGGTAGTACTCATGCTTCTCCCTGAACGCCTTGGACGCCTCCTCCACCGCGTCCATGATCTGGTCATGGGCGGTGGGCTCCTCGATATAGGTGGTATACTTGTCCATGGTGGTGTCGCCCATCCCTCGGGAGTATGAGTCGACGTACCGGACCAGGCCCAAAGCCTCATAGTCCTCGTACGAAGGCAGCACCAGCTTCATCTCCTCGCGGAGGTCCGCAGGGGTCTTGTCCGTCGTGACCCAGATAGCGGGTATGCCCTTCTTCAGCCCCTCGGCGATGAACTGGTCAACCATCGTCTCCTTGCCTACGAACGGCGGACCGTGAACCAGGACGTTGGATCCGAATGGCACGCCGCCCAGCAGCAGGTCGTCAAGGCGGGGATTGCCGGTCTTGGCCTTTGCCGCCTCGGCCTCCAGGGCGATCTCCTGTTCCTTATGCTTCAGCTCCTC